>JBDLJS010000008.1:0-56388 GCA_039714235.1 Bacteroidota bacterium
TTTTCAGTAGCGAGAGGCGGGCTTGAACCGCCGACCTCATGATTATGAATCATGCGCTCTAACCAGCTGAGCTACCTCGCCATTATTTCAACTTTTTTGACTTGTGTACTCCACCGACCTTCCCGATTTTATCGGGACGCTCCCCGCCCGGATGAATCCGTTCGGAAGGGTGACCAGTTGAGCCCTGCCTGCCGGCAGGTACCTCGCCAAATGCTTCATTTTTTGCGGTGCAAATATAGTATTAATTTTTATTTCGGTTCATGTTTTGTACAAAATTTGCCAATAAGTTAACTCCTTCTTATTTTGCCAGTTGTAAGTTACAATCTTATTAATTATATTGCCAAAAATCATACTTATGACAGACAAAATCAAAATTCACCTTGAATATGTAATTAACTGCTCTCCAAAAGTCCTGTACAACAGGCTAAGCACAGCCTCCGGATTGACAGAATGGTTTGCAGACGATGTTCGTGTTCGCGGAAAACAATACACTTTTATATGGGAAGGTTCGGAACAAACTGCCGAAATGACCCTGCATAAAGAAAACCGGCTGGTACGGTTTACCTGGACAGACGATGATGAAACCTATTTTGAGTTTAAAATTACCCGCGATGAACTCACCGGAGACGTTTCGTTGCTAATTACCGATTTTGCCGAAGAAGATGAAGCAGAAGAAACCCGCGACCTTTGGAATACCCAGATTGCCGATTTAAAACACGTTCTGGGATCGTAATCCGCCACAGTATTTTAATCTCTGATCCTCCAATTTTTACTCCGTAAATATTTCTTAACTTTTTTTTCCTTTCCTAATCCCTAAAATAACTTAGTTTTGTACACGTTTCTGATATAAAACAGAATTAATGAAACGTCTACACAGGTATGTAATATTATCGTTTTTGGGGCCATTTTTTATGACCTTTTTTATAGTGGTTTTTGTGCTGCTTATGCAGTTCCTGTGGAAATATGTGGACGACTTGGTTGGTAAAGGGCTCGATTTTAAAGTTTTGGCCGAAATGTTGTTTTACGCGTCATTTGCCTTGTTGCCTCTTGCTTTTCCGCTGGCCATGCTGCTGGCCTCCATAATGACATTCGGTTCGCTTGGCGAGAATTACGAGCTGGTAGCTATGAAATCTTCCGGTATCTCATTATTCCGGATTATGCGACCGTTAATGGTAATTGCCCTGTTGATTACAGCCGTTGCATTTTATTTTTCAAATAATATATTACCAAAAACAAACTTAAGGTTTACAACCCTTTTGTGGAGTGTTAAGAAACAAAAGCCAGAACTGATACTGCAGTCCGGTGTGTTTACCAACGAAATGGATGGTTACAGCATTAAGGTTGGACGGAAAGACAGTAAATCCAATATGCTGTACGACCTGTTAATTTACGACCACACCAGGAACAAATCGAACGAGAGCGTTACTGTTGCCGATTCGGGGTACCTGCGAATTACCGAAGACAAGAAATATATGGTGCTAAACCTGTATAACGGCGTAAATTATTCGGAAGAGAAGCCTCAGGACAGAAAACAGAAAGATAACCATGCATACCGGCGCGATAAGTTCGAGGAGCAAACCATACGGGTAAGGGTGCGGGGTTTTGAGTTTAACCGCACAGATGAAAGCCTTTTCAGAAATCAATACCGGATGTTAAACATTAAACAGCTGAATTTGATGGAGGATAGTTTAAACATCGATTATTATAAGCGGTTAAGAAGTTATATGATGCAAATTCATATTAATGCTCCGTTAACGACAAAACTTTACGATATAACAGCCCCGCACGATTCGCTAAAGCGTAATATTATTGTTGCTCCGGATACTATTTTTAATTTCGATAATTTTTTTAAATCTAAAGACAAATGGGTGCAGGCCGAAATTGCCCAGGCGGCACTTGAAAATGCAAGGAGCAATGTGCAAAACCTGAATACATACCAGGGGCAATTGTATCAGAAGAAAACAAAAATAAACAGGCACGAAATGGAACGTCACAGGAAGTTTTCCCTTTCGGCGGCTGTTCTTATTTTCTTTTTTATAGGGGCACCACTGGGAGCAATTATCCGAAAAGGCGGACTGGGAATGCCCGTAGTAGTTTCCATATTGCTGTTTATTGCATATTATATTTTGTCGATGAGTGGTGAAAAATCGGCCAGGGAAGATGTGTGGGATATAGTTGGTGGCATGTGGTTCTCGTCGTTTGTTTTTCTGCCCATTGGAGTATGGCTAACCTATAAAGCAGCAACCGATTCGGCCATTATGACTGCCGAAACCTATTCTAAATTATTTAACAGATTGGGATTAAACAAGTTTTTTGGCGAGCGTCAGAAAAACAGTTAACCGAACTTAAATGTATGAAGATATTACAGGTTACAAATAAAGTACCTTATCCAACCAAAGACGGAGGTGCAATTGCCTGTATGAATTTAACCAGGGGATTCTCTCATCTGGGGCATGAAGTTACTGTTCTGGCGATGAATACGGTAAAACATAATGTATCAGTTGATGAAATTCCTGATTCTGTAAAAGAACTGGCTGAGTTTAAACTGGTTGAAGTTCCTGCACGGATATCAGCCATTAAAGCATTATCAAACCTTTTGTTCTCGAATCAGCCTTATAATGCCATTCGTTTTATATCGAAAAAGTTTATTAACCGACTGGAAAAGCTTTTAACCGAGAAAGAATTCGATGTTGTTCAGCTTGAAGGATTGTATGTTTGTCCGTATATCCCGGTAATCAGGAAAAATTCGGATGCATTAATTGTATACCGATCACACAATGTAGAATACGAAATCTGGGACAGGACAGCTAAAATGTCGAAAGGTTTATTACGTATATATTTGAAAAATCTGGCTAAACGAATCAGAAAATTCGAAATTAAGTTGTTAAACAGTTACGATTTGCTGGTTCCAATTACCGAACGCGACGGAACCATTCTTGACGAAATGGGAAACACAAAGCCGCGACACGTTTCGCAAACCGGTATCGAAACATCGGCTTTAATACCTAATGCAAAAAACCTGGAACACCCATCGTTGTTTCATATTGGTTCGCTGGAATGGGTTCCTAACCAGGAAGGATTAGTCTGGTTTATCGAAAAATGCTGGCCTGCCATTCGTGAGAAATATCCTGAGTTAAAATTTTATGTTGCAGGAAGAAATGCACCGGTATGGCTACAAAAAAAACTTGACGTTCCAAATCTCGAGTTTCTTGGCGAGGTGGCTGATGCATACGACTTTATGAACTCGAAATCGATTATGATTGTCCCTCTTTTTTCTGGCAGCGGAATGCGCATAAAAATTATCGAAGGAATGGCTTTGGGGAAACCAATCATTTCTACACCAATTGGCGTTGAGGGGATTGATATTGAGCCTCAAAAGAATATAATTGTCACTTCTGATGCATACGGTTTTATTCAATCTGTTGAGATGTTGATTGAAAACAGAAAATTGTTTGATGATATAGGAAAGAACGCGATAGGCTTCATACACGAAAAATTTGATAATTTAGCAGCAGCAGGCAAGCTTACTGACTTTTACAAAGAGTATATTAGATGATAACTGTAATTCTTTTCTGGATTCTCCTTTTTATTCTTTTTTACACCTATCTGGGGTATGCGTTGGTTCTTGGAGTATTGGTTAAGCTAAAAAGAATCTTTTTTAGGAAAAAGGGATTAACATTCGATCCAAGCTACGAGCCTGAAGTTTGCCTTTTTGTTACTGCTTTTAACGAAAAAGATTATATCAGACAAAAAGTTGAGAATTCGTTTGGCCTGGATTATCCAAAAGAGAAGGTTCAGTATTTATGGATAACCGACGGTTCTGATGATGGTACACCCGAATTGTTAAGAGAGTATAAAGACCTTGAAGTACACCACTTGCCCGAGCGTCGAGGGAAAATGCATGCCATGAACCGGGGGATGAAGTTTGTAAAAGCTCCCATTGTTATTTTTTCCGATTCGAATACAATTTTAGGGAAAGAATCAATTCGCGAGATTGTAGCAAAATTCAGTAATTCGCGAGTAGGGTGTGTGGCTGGTGAAAAAAGAATTGTTGAGCAAAAGGCAGATGCAGCTGCAGGAGCAGGAGAGGGGTTATACTGGAAAATGGAGTCGTGGATAAAACTGATGGATGCAGAACTGAATTCGGCAGTAGGCGCTGTTGGCGAATTGTTTGCTGTACGTACAGAACTGTTCGAAGAGGTAGAGACCGATACTCTGCTCGACGATTTTATTATATCACTCCGGATTGCACAAAAAGGATACCATATCGCCTATACACCAAATGCCTACGCCGAAGAAACTGCTTCGTTAAATGTTGGAGAGGAGCTGAAACGAAAAATAAGAATTGCCGCCGGCGGAATGCAAACCATTTTCAGGCTAAAGAGTTTGTTAAATCCGTTTAAATCAGGTATTCTGTCGTGGCAGTATTTTTCGCATAAAGTGTTAAGGTGGACCATCGCACCCCTGTCGCTTTTCTTGCTGTTTTTGGTGAATATTTTGGTTGTGTCGCTTCAGAACAACTGGATAACCGGTAATTTTTATGCCCTGTTTCTGTACATTCAGGCTATTTGTTATTTAATTGCGGTGCTGGGGTGGTATTTCGAAAACAAAAAAATCAGGGTTAAACTGTTTTTTGTTCCTTACTATTTTGTAATGATTAACTATGCTTCAGTTAGGGGTATCTTCCGGTATTATAAAGGGAAACAATCTGTTAAATGGGAAAAATCGAAACGTGCTGGCTAATTCAGAGTTCAAGGTTTATAGAAGATTGTTATTGCGATTGCGACTGTTAACTTTCTTCATTTTTCTCCCAAAATCGCTTTTCAATTAACTCACTTTTTTTAATTGTTTTTCTAATCCACTCGAGTTTTAACTCATCTTTTTCCTTTTCCGGTAGTTGCCAGGCAATCGACCTGGTCCGACGCAATTTCTCTGTTAAATGGTGAAGGATTATTGCTGCCGATACGGAAATGTTGAAACTTTCAGTAAATCCAAACATGGGTATTTTCAGGAATTCATCGGCTTCGTCGAGTATAGCTTGGGTAATACCCGGCAATTCAGAACCAAAAATCAAAGCTGTTTTTCCTTTCGAGATGTCGAAATCGGGCAGCGACTGGTCGTTGGCGTGAGGTGTGGTAGCTACAATTTTATACCCCTGCTTTTTTAATTTACGAATGGCATTAAGGCTGTTATTCCCAGTATGGTTGTATTTAGTTAGCGTAAGCCATTTCGACGAGCCAAGCGAGACTTCCTTATTCACATTGAATTCGTTACGGTTTTCAATAATATGTACATCCTGTATTCCAAAACAATCGCAGGTTCGTAACACGGCACTTGCATTTTGCGACTGGTAAATATCTTCAAGCACAACCGTAATATACCTGGTACGCATATTTAACACTTCGTCAAATAAATTCAGGCGTTCGGGAGTAAGGTAACCCGAAAGATATGTCAGCAATTTGTTTTGCATGAGATACTATTAAGGATTTGAACATTTAAAAATAAAAAAGGGAAGCTTTTTTTGGCTTCCCTTTTCCATTTCTTTTTACTTATCCGTTCAAGTTACGAAACAGAGTCTGCTAGCTCAGCACCTGCTTTAAACTTAACAACTTTTTTAGCTGGAATAGTAATTTCTTTACCAGTTTGTGGATTTCTACCAGTTCTGGCACCACGTTCAGTAACTGAGAAAGAGCCAAATCCAATAAGAGCTACCCTGTCACCTCCTTTAAGAGCGCCAGTTGTTGCAGCTACAAATGCATCAAGAGCTTTTTTTGCGTCAGCTTTAGTTAGGCCAGCTCCATCGGCCATCGCATCAATTAGTTGTGCTTTGTTCATAAGGCAAATTTTTAAATAAATAATTAAGTAATTGAAATTAAGTAATCTAATTCTCAACAGTTTGTAAATAGTATTTCGAATTAATTATATTTTCTAAAATTAAAATTGTCAAACATTCAGTAAAATCAATAGTTTCAGAGAACTTTTTTTACGGTTTAGCTAAATTCTGAAATATGTTTTAGAAAACCAAATGCTGAAACCCTTTTTTTTTCAGTATTTCAAGAAAAATTCGATAAAAAGTTTTTTGTGGAATAAAAAAAAGTTCTACTTTTGTCGCGCTCAGGAGAGATGGCAGAGTGGTCGAATGCGGCGGTCTTGAAAACCGTTGTACCGCGAGGTACCGGGGGTTCGAATCCCTCTCTCTCCGCAACATAATCCATTAGATTTATCTGATGGATTTTTTATTTGAAATATTGTTGATAACTTTTTGAGCAATTGCCAGTATTCATAGTGAGTTTCGAGGATTTTAACAAAAAAATCAATCGTTTTTTTGACGATTTGGTTTTTAGATGAGCTTTTAGGTAATTTAGAATGAATTATTATATTTGCAGTCGCTAAAGAAAATTGTTCAATACAATAAACACACGGGTGTAGCTCAGTTGGCAGAGCACTGGTCTCCAAAACCAGGTGTCGGGAGTTCGAGTCTCTCCTCCCGTGCAAGCAAAAAACGAGGTTTCAAACTATTTGAATCCTCGTTTTTTTATTGATAATTCTTTTATATTTTCACTTCAAAATAAAAAAGAATGGTTGTTGAGGCTTTTATTCCTTGTTTTATTGACCAGTTTTACCCAGAAACTGCAGCCAGTTTTATTTCGGTGTTACAAAAGGCCGGGTGCCAAGTTAATTATAACCCAGATCAAACGTGTTGCGGACAACCGGCGTTTAACAGCGGATACTGGAAAGAAGCCAGAACAGTTGCAACAAAATTTATCAGCGATTTTAAATCGGCAGATATAATTGTTTCTCCGTCAGCTTCATGTACCGGATTTGTAAGAAATTACTACCAGAAGATTTTTGAGCATGACAATGAATTGTTTGAGGATTCGAAACAGTTAAAGTCAAAAATATTCGAGTTTTCCGATTTTTTATTCAACCATTTAAAAGTAACCGATTTGGGAGCTCAGTTCAATCATTGGGTTACTTTTCACGATTCCTGTTCTGGATTGCGGGAATATGGAATTAAAGAAGAACCAAGAAAATTGCTGGAGAATGTGAAAGGCCTTAAACTGGTTGAAATGAAAGATGTGGAAACCTGTTGTGGTTTTGGAGGAACTTTTGCTGCAAAATTTCACTCCATCTCAACTGCAATGACACAGCAGAAAGTTGAAAATGCGATGAATACCGGTGCTGAATACATTGTTTCAACCGAAGCTTCGTGTTTGATGAACCTGGAAAGCTACATCCGAAAACAAAAATTATCGATAAAAACCATACACCTGGCTGATATTTTAGTAAAAAGTTGATTTTTTATTCCTCCCCCTTGGGGGGCGGTTAGGTGGGGGCTCCTAAAACACCTGCATTTTATGCAATTTTTTATAACGTCCGTCCAGTTTAATTAATTCTTCGTGGGTGCCCTGTTCAACAATTTTTCCTTTATGAAGGACACAGATAAAATCGGCATTTTTAATGGTAGAAAGACGATGGGCAATTACCAGCGAAGTACGGTTTTTCATTAACTTGCTTAAAGCATCCTGAACAAGTCTTTCCGATTCGGTATCCAGTGCCGATGTTGCTTCGTCGAGGATTAAAATTGGCGGATTGTTTAACACGGCACGGGCAATGGAAATACGCTGTTTTTGCCCGCCCGACAGTTTATCTCCCCGGTCGCCGATACGGGTGTCGTAACCGCTTTCTGATGCCATAATAAATTCGTGAGCATTGGCAATTTTTGCTGCATTGATAACATCTTCGGTTTTGGCGTTTTCAACTCCAAATGCAATGTTGTTAAAAAATGTATCGTTAAATAAAATTGGTTCCTGGTTTACGTTGCCAATTAAATCTCTCAGGTTTTTCATTTTCAGGTCGCGCAAATCGTTCCCATCAATAGTTATTTTCCCTTCTGATACATCCCAGAAACGGGGCAGTAAATCAACCAGAGTAGTTTTGCCGCTACCCGATCGCCCGACAAACGCAATGGTTTTTCCCTTTTCAATAGTAAGCGAAATATTTTTCAATACCGGGGCAGTGTTATAGGCAAAAGAAACATTATTGTATTTAATTTCAGTATCGAATGAATTAATTTCCCTGGCATCCGGCTTGTCAACTATTTCCGATTCGGCTAGCAAAATTTTATCTATCCGTTCCATAGACGCCAGCCCTTTTTCGATGCTGTAAAGTGCCTGCGAAAATGCTTTTGCCGGGTTAATTATACTGTAAAAAAGAATAAGATAAACGATAAAACTGGAGGCATCGAGCGAACTGGTATCGTTTAAAACTAGCCGTCCGCCGTACCAGAGAACAATCATTATAAGCGCTGTCCCCAAAAATTCGCTGGTGGGGTGTGCCAGGTACCTGCGCCACATCAGCCGGTTCATTATTCCGAAATAGTTATTGTTCTCTTTTTCAAACCTTTTCGATGCAGTTTTTTCAGCATTAAAAGCCTTTATTACCCTTAATCCTGAAAGGTCTTCTTCAACAATCGAAAGGATTTCACCCATTTTATTCTGGCCTTTGCGCGACTCCCTTTTCAGGCTTTTTCCAATTTTTCCAATAATGTAACCGGCAATCGGGAACATAATAAAAACAAACAGGGTAAGGCTCCAGCTCATATAAATCATTACGGCAACCGAAACAATTATCAGGATTGGATTTTTAATCATCATTTCCAGCGAGTTCATAATCGAATTTTCCACCTCTGTTACATCGCCGGTAATGCGGGCTATAATATCTCCTTTCCGTTCTTCGGAATAAAACCCGAGGGGGAGTTTTAATATTTTTGAATATATCAGCGACCGGATATCGCGAACCACGCCGTTTCTAATGAACACAATAATATAGTTGGCGAGGTAATAGAAACCGGTTTTAAAAAACACTGTAATAATGATGAAAATTGCTACAAAAATTAATGCCCGTTCGGCATCATATTCCTGCAAAATCTGACTTACATAAAAGTTGAAATAATTGGTTATGGATGAAAGTTTTGTGCTTAATTCCGGTTTCTCAAGTACCAACTCAGCAGTGCCAAATAGTATTTCGAGGGTAGGTTTCATTAAAATAAAAGAGAATACACCGAAAATTGCGCTTAACAGTGTAAATGTTGTATTCCATACAAGTTTCCAACGGTAAGGAGGTATAAAACGCCTAAGCAGCTTAAAAAAGTCTTTCATAGAAAAGTTGGAAGTCAGAAGTCCGGAGACCGAAGTTTCTTTCTCCCTTTAATTTATTAAAAGATACCGGTATAATTCTGCGGAGTTATTCTTATTAACTCATCTTTTATTGCATCACTAACGTTCAAATCGTTTATAAAATTGTGAATTGCTTCTTTATTAATAACCTCATTCTTACGTGTCAGGTCTTTCAGTGCTTCGTAAGGATTAGGGAAAAATTCTCTTCTCAGAATGGTTTGAATTGCTTCGGCAACCACCGCCCAGTTATCTTCCAGATCTTTTTCAATTGTAGTAGTGTTAATCAGTAATTTGTTCAATCCTTTTAGTGTAGATTTAATGGCAATTATAGTATGCCCGAACGGAACACCAATAAACCTGGTAGCTGTCGAGTCGGTTAAATCACGTTGCAGCCTCGATACCGGTAACTTGGCCGCCAGTTGTTCAAACCCTGCATTTGCAATCCCGATATTTCCTTCAGAATTTTCAAAATCGATTGGATTTACTTTGTGCGGCATGGTTGATGAACCCACTTCTCCTTTTTTAATTTTTTGTTTAAAGTAATTCATCGAAATGTAAGTCCAGATGTCGCGGTTTAAATCGAGAATAATGTTGTTGATTCTTTTTAATGCATCGAATATGGCGCTATGATTGTCGTAGTGCGAAATTTGTGTAGTGAATTGCGAACGGTTTAACCCCAGGTTCTCTTTGCAGAAATTATTTGCAAATTCTTCCCAGTTAATATCGGGATAGGCAACATAGTGGGCATTAAAATTCCCGGTTGCACCTCCAAACTTTGCATCAATTGAAATAGATTTCATCTGAACCAGTTGAACCATAATCCGCTCAATAAAAACCTTAATCTCCTTACCCAGTTTTGTTGGCGATGCCGGCTGCCCATGGGTTTTTGCCAGCATAGAAATATCTTTCCATTCAGTTGCCATGGTGAGCAGTTTTTCAATCAAATCCTGCAACAGCGGATAATATTCAAACTCCAGCGCATCCTGAATCGATTTTGGAATGGCTGTATTGTTTGCATCCTGCGATGTAAGGCCAAAATGGATAAATTCTTTGTATTTGCTTAATTCAAGTTTATCGAATTCTTCTTTTATAAAATACTCAACCGCCTTAACATCATGATTGGTAACACTCTCAATTTCTTTAATTCGTTTGGCATTTTCTACCGAAAAGTTTTTATGAATCTCGCTAAGTTTACTTAACTGATCTTTTGAAATTCCATTAAGTTGAGGAAGCGGGATTTCGCATAATGCAATAAAATATTCAATCTCGGTAAAAACGCGGTATTTGATCAGCGCGAATTCACTGAAGTATTTCCAAAGATTTTCAACTTTATTTCCGTATCTGCCATCGACAGGCGAAACGGCAGTTAATCTATTTAGTTCCATTATTGTAAGTTATAATTGAAGTGCAAATTTAACAAAATAGGTTTAGATTGAATGATATTTTGCATCAACAAGAAACATTATTATTGTTACCTTCGCATTAAACCTATATGGTTAAATGATGTTTTAGAGGAGAAAAAGACAGGAATGGACAAAACAAGAATTTCGATAGTATCTTATTTAAACAGTAAACCTTTTCTTTTTGGAATTAATAATTCGCCTTTATCGCAAAATGTTGATATTAGCCTCGATATTCCTTCGAAAATTGTAACAAAACTGGCTTATAACTTAACAGATATCGGGCTTATACCAGTTGCCGGACTCGATGAACTTGAAGATTACCGGATTATAACCGATTATTGTATTGGTTCGGTTGGAAAAGTTAGAACGGTACTACTTGTTTCCGATGTACCGCTCGCTCAGATTAAGACCGTTTTAATGGATTATCAATCGCGTAGTTCTGTGCTACTTTCAAAAGTGCTGGCAAAATTTTACTGGAAAAAAGAGTTTAAATGGGAAAATACATGTTCCGGTTTTCAAAACAAATCAATTTCAGGAACCACAGCAGGCGTAATAATTGGGGATCGCGTTTTCGATATTGAAGACAAATTCAAATATAAGTACGATTTAGGTGAAGAGTGGAATAAGTTTACCGGATTACCCTTTGTTTATGCAGTTTGGGCTACAAATAAAAGTGTTTCACCCGAAGTTGAAAATGATTTAACCCGGATTTTTTCTTTTGGAATTGAGAATATAACTGAGATAATTAAAGCAGAACAACCCAATTATCCGGGAAAGGATATAACAGATTATTTTAACCGAAACATCAGTTTTGGTTTTGATGAGGATAAAAAAGCTGGATTAAAAAAATTTTTGGAGCTGGCAAAAAAACTTGAACCTGTAGAATTGCTATGAAAACATTAAAAAAGAGTTTGATTATTGTCTCGCTACTAATTTCGGTAGTTGCATTTGCACAACAAAAGAATGAAAAACTTGTGTACAAATTCGATATTAAGCAGGAGATTACCAAAGCAACCTGGCGACAAACCGAACAGGCATTTACGGCTGCTGACTCATTGCACGCCGATGTATTTTTAATTCACATGAATACATATGGCGGCACCGTTGCTGATGCAGATTTAATCAGAACCAGAATACTGGAGAGTGAAATTCCTGTTTATGTTTTTATCGATAATAATGCAGCTTCGGCAGGGGCTTTGATTTCTATTGCCTGCGACAGTATTTATATGCGTCCGGGAGCCAGTATTGGCGCGGCTACAGTGGTTAATCAAACCGGACAGGCCATGCCCGACAAATACCAGAGTTACATGCGTTCTACCATGCGGGCAACAGCTGAAGCACACGGTAAGGATACGATAATTACAGCCGATAATGATACTATATATAAATGGCGTCGCGACCCAAGTATTGCAGAGGCTATGGTTGACCAACGTGTTTATGTAGAAGGAGTTTCCGACACCGGAAAAGTTCTGACTTTTACTCCTGAAGAAGCCATGGCAAATGGCTTTTGCGAAGGACTGGCAGAAAATATTCCCGAGGTATTGAAAAAGGTTGGTGTTGAAGAGTATGAAATTGTAGAATACGAACCTTCGTGGATTGAAAAAATTATCGGCTGGTTAGTACATCCCATGATTTCGGGCCTGTTAATTATGGCCATTATTGGCGGTATTTATTTCGAGATGCAAACGCCGGGGATTGGATTTCCGTTGGGGATAGCAATTCTGGCAGCAGTGGCCTACTTTGCTCCGCTTTACCTCGAAGGCTTGGCTGAAAACTGGGAGATTGTAATTTTTGTAGTGGGTATAATCCTGGTAGCGATAGAGATATTTGTAATCCCCGGATTTGGAGTTACCGGGGCGCTTGGTGTGTTATTTGTTTTTGTTGGGCTGGTTCTTAGCCTGATTAATAATGTGGAATTCGATTTTGAAGGCGTTGAAATGCGTGGAGTTGGAGTTGCCGTTACAACAGTAGTTTTAGGAGTTTTCGGAGGATTTATACTGTCGCTGTACCTCGGTAACCGTTTGTTTTCAGCCAAATCGGGGCCATTTAAAAATCTGGCATTACGTACAGTGCAACATGTCGATGAAGGATTTGTGAGTGTGGATACCTCTCTTTTAAATATGAAAGGGAAAACAGGCATCTCACAAACAGTACTTCGTCCGGGCGGTAAAGTGATAATTGACAACGAGGTTTACGACGCTATTGCTGAAAATGGATTTATTGAAAAAAGTTCGGCGATTATTGTTACCAAGGTTGAGGCCACCCAATTATATGTTGAGTTAAAAGAGGGATGATAAACATCTCGTATTTAGAAACAGTTAAACCCCCAATAGTTTTCATTGTTATTTTATTGAGGAGGTTAGTATGCCGGAATATGTTGAGAAATATTTTTCAGAACTGTGGTTCCTGCTTCTGGAAATGGCACCATGGTTATTGCTGGGATTGATTTTTGCCGGGTTATTAAAAGTTTACTTTCCGCAAAAACATATCGATAAGTATTTGGGGAAATCGGATTTTAAATCGGCATTAAACGGTTCGTTGCTTGGAATTCCAATGCCTTTATGTTCGTGTGGTGTAATCCCGGCCGGTATTGCATTTTACAAAAATGGTGCATCAAAAGGGGCTGCCAATTCATTTTTGATTTCCACCCCGCAAACCGGCGTCGATTCAATTCTTGCAACCTATTCCATGCTGGGGTGGCCATTTGCTGTTTTGCGACCGGTTGTAGCATTTGTTACAGGTGTATTGGGTGGAGTTTTAACCAATTGGTTTATAAAAGAGAAACGGACACCTGCATCTCCTTTTGCTAACCTAAAGATTGATGCCGCTGCAGTTGGTAAAGGTGATGATTGTGGTTGCCAACAACCTGAAAATCACGATAACAGGCATTCTGTTTTAAAGGCTGCCAATTATGCTTTTATCGAGTTATTACAGGATATTGCCAAGTGGCTGATAATCGGTTTTTTGGTTGCCGCTTTTATCTCTATTTTATTGCCAAACGATTTTTTCAGCCGCTTCCAGGGCTTTGGTATTCTTGAAATATTACTAATCCTGGCTGCTTCGGTACCTATTTATATTTGTGCAACCGGTTCAATCCCCATTGCTGCTGTTTTGTTACTGAAGGGAGTTTCGCCTGGAGCAGCGCTGGTATTCCTCATGGCCGGGCCTGCTACCAACGTAGCAACAATGGCCGTGCTGGGTAAAACAATGGGCAGAAAAACGTTAATTGTTTATCTGATTACAATTATTGGCGGTGCAATTATTTTCGGACTTTTAACAAATTTGTTAATTCCTGCCGGATTTTTTCTCGATAAAGTAATTCATATTCACGAGGGTGACCATGAAATGTTGCCCCGTTGGTTACAGTTTATTTCTGCATTGTTTTTAATTGGTTCACTAACTGGGGGGTATTTTTATCAGCGATTTCAAAAGAACAGAAAAATGGTTAAAGCAGAGGGAATTACCGTTAGAGTTGAAGGGATGACCTGTTCGCACTGCGAAGCCAACGTGAAGAAAAACCTGGAAGCCCTGGATGGAATCTCAGAGGTTATAGCTAATAATCACAAAAATACTGTAAAAATTACCGGTTCGAAGGTTAACCTGCAGAAAGTAAAACAAACGATAGAAGGGCTGGGGTATAAGTTTATTGGTTAAATGTCGTCTGTTTCTTCATTTTTCAATAATTTTATACTAAAAGTCGTTGGGCGTTCAGCATTGCTTAATGACATAAGAATTGAATATAATGAAAGACATAAATATATTATCTATCTCAATAAAGGTATTTATTATACTGTTTCTGTTAATTACTACCACCTGTTCACAAAAAAATAAATCGGAAAAAGTACAAAGTCAAAATCCGGAACAAATTATAAAAGAGATTTCTGATGGTATATTGCTGTTTAATGGCAAAACATTAGACGGTTGGGAAGTAACACAATTTGGCACCGAAGGGCCTGTAATGGTTTCCGAAGGCATAATTGTAATAAACTACGGCGACGGGTGCAGTGGAATTACGTGGACAAAAGATTTCCCAAAAGTAAATTACGAGGTTACTCTTGAGGCCAGGAAAACGGTTGGAAACGATTTCTTTTGCGGGATTACTTTTCCTGTTAATGACGAATTTTGTTCATTGATTATTGGTGGCTGGGGAGGCCCTGTCGTTGGATTAAGCTGCATAGATGGATTAGACGCATCAGAAAACGAGACAAACATTCTGAAAAGATTTGACAAAGACGTGTGGTACAAAGTAAAATTACAGGTTTCAGACGAAAAAATAACTGCGTGGATTGATGACGAGAAGCTGGTCAATTTTACCTATTCCGGCCATGAATTGAGTATCCGCCCGGAAGTAAGTTTATCGAAACCATTTGGTATTTGTACATGGATAACAACCGCCGAATTGCGAAATATTGTTCTGAAAGACTCTGACTAGAGTGAAGCCCATATTCTCGCCAGTGAAAATCCCGGAGCTTTTACTTCCAAATCGAGGAAATAACCAAAAGGTGTTTGCGCTGTTTTAAAATCGGCGTTTTGCAGCCTTTTTTCAGCCATATCGAAAAGTTCTTTTGTAAATTCTGTCGTTGCTTTCGATTCAGAAAGGTGAGCAAACGAATGCAGGATTACACTTTTGCAGTTATTCTTGCGTGCAGTCCATTTTAAATGGTTCACCAGTTTTTTTTCGCGACTTTTTAAGTCTTTGTCCTCGTCACTTTCTTCTACTTGTATAAAAGCAACTATCGAATCGGTAAACTTTGCTCCTTCTGTAATTTCTTCAGCACTTTCAAGGTTTTTTTGTGCAGGAGCATATCCAAATTCATTAACATAAATTACCAAAACCTTCATATCTAACTTTTTTTGAAAAGGTAAATATAAAGGAATTAGTTTGGTGTAAAAATTGCCGTTTAGTTTTCGGCAGCTTCAGTAAGTAGCTGTTCGCTTAGTTTTGTTGACCAGCTACACAATTCAGCAATTTGCTCATCAGTTAATTTTGCCTCTTTATGCATTGAAGAATACGATTTTAGAGGCATGGTTTTACGTTTAGTCTCCTGGCAAATTTCTTCAAGGGTACTTATTTTATCGTAAATATCCATTTTACCCCATTCCGACAGGTTTAGCTCATCTTTACCGGCTATAACATGTTTGTTTACCATCCACGAAACAGGTGATAGATTATGATACCATAAGTACTTTGTATTGTTCGAATGGCAATCCAGACAAGCATTTTTAAACATTGAAGCAATGTTGTCGGGAACCTGTTCTGAAGTAAAAATATGGTTCGAGACATCGGTGCTTTTATTTTTTTCAGGCTGAAAAAACTGAATGATAACAAAAACAACACAAAGAATTATAAATGTGATTATCAGAACTCTACGCATTGTTTATCCTTTTACCAATGCCTCCGCTTCTTTTTTCGACCATTCAATTAGAAGTTTCTTTTCCTTATCGGTTAGTTTCCTGTCAGGATATTTTTCCAGAAACTTTTTAGGTGGCATTTCACCTTCTTCTATGGTATCACCTATTTTTTTATAGGCCCCAATTTTTTGAATCTTTGATAGTTTGTCCAGCTTTTTAAAATCGAGAGCTTCTTTGGCATCTTCGTTTTTCGATCCTGTATTATGACATCCAAAGCACGATTTTTCAATTACTGCTTTAACGTCATCAGGCATTTTATCCAAATGGGTTTTTCCCGGTTTCTCAGAGGCTGTCGCCATTAGCGATACTGCAAAAAGCAACGCGACGAATACAGATAGGATACTTTTTTTCTTCATTGTATTAAAATTAGGTTTAATGTATAACTATTTATTTAAACAGAATTTGATAAGTTTTGTTGAAAATACGATTGATTTGATATAGCTCTTTTAAAAATTATGTAATTTACGACCGATTTATATTACCCTACGAAAACTAAAGAGAATGCGTTTCATTTTTTTGATTGTTTTAAGTATCGTTTTTATCTGGAATTCTGCTCAAGGGCAAATATCTGAGGGAGGTTTCCCGGTTGGAATTACTACCTTAAAGAGTGCAGAAGTTCCTGTTATTGAAATGCCTGCATTTAACCCGGGTGTAAATAAATCGTTGGCGGAGCAGGATATTTCATCTGAAAACAGATTAAAACCGTTTAAGTTTGCACATACTTTCGAGGTAAACATGTCGCCGGCTAATTCAGGTAACTGGTTTATAAACATTGAGGGGCATAATATTTGGAAATTAAAGATTCGCTCAGCCGGTGCCAAATCCCTTAACCTGATATTTGACAATTTCAGGCTACCCCAAAATGCCCGGTTATTTCTGTATAATGAAAAGGAAAATTATTATTTGGGAGCATTTAGTTCTGTAAATAATAAGGCTTCAGGCAAGTTTGCAGTTTCACCGGTTGCAGGGGATGAAATTACCATTCAATACGAAGTTCCGGCTACATTGGGGACCCCCGATAATTTCGAAATAATAAGAGTAAACCATGATTATGTGGGTATTTTAAAGTCTGAACGCCGCCCACTGGGCATTACTGCTGGCGCATGCAATGTTGATATTAACTGTGAAATCGGTGATAACTGGAACGAATTAAAGAATTCGGTTTGCAGGTTAATTGTTGACGGAAGAGAAATCTGTAGCGGTACCCTGATAAATAACACTTCGGAAGACGAAAAGCCGTATATAATTTCTGCTGCACATTGCTACGACGAATGGGATTACGCCGAAACAACCGTATATACTTTTAATTACGAAAGTCCGTATTGTGCCCCGCTCGATGGTGATCCGTCGAATTCAATCTCGGGTGCATTAATGAAAGCTCAATTCGACAGTCTCGATTTTGCCCTTGTTGAACTGAGCCTGGTCCCTCCGCCTTCATTCAGGCCATATTACGCGGGTTGGGATCGTTCTTCCAACTTACCCGATTCAGCAGTAAGCATTCATCATCCGCAAGGCGATATCAAAAAAATTGCATTTGAAAATGACCCGGTTGTTCATTCAAATTTTAATTCAAAATATACCCAAAACGGATTTATTAAAGTTCCTAAATGGGACGATGGAGTTACAGAAGTTGGCTCATCGGGTGGCCCATTGTTTAATACTGATAAAAATATTATCGGTACATTGACCGGTGGAGCTGCGGTGTGTGATAATCCAGTTAATGACTTCTATTCCCGTTTCGATATGCAGTGGGATTATAAATCAGATTCCTCGAAACAGTTAAAATTTTGGCTCGATCCGGTTAAATCGGGTGTCGAAACTGTATTTGGTAAACTATATAATACCGATGATGATTTATGCAAAGCCTTTACCAATTTAACCGATTATGACGAACACTCTAATGTTGTACTAAAAAGCTCAGGAGAGTTTTCGGGCTACTGGGGCGGTACAAACGGAGCTGGAATAACCGAGTTTGTTGAACGGTTTTATATTCCGGGGAATGAAACTTTGGACGGAGTGTCGATTGGAGTGGGTAAAATTGATTTACAATCGGGTGGTGAGGATAGCAAAATAACCGTAAATGTTTATAATGGTAAAAAATTGCCCGAAACTTTAATATACAGCAAGGTAGTTTCAATAAACACTTTTGCTGAAGATGCAATGAATTATATTCAATTTGATGAATTTTTTGAACCTGCCGATACATTTTTTGTAGGCTTTGGATTAACCGGTATCCAGCCGCAGGATACCTTTGTTATTTATCAGTCGTTAAGAAAAGAGGCCGATGCCGTGAACCAGTTTTATTTTAAACTAAACGATGAATGGAACAACTTTAAAGCCAGCAACGAGGATAATAATGCTATTGTAAATGTAATGGAACTGGTTGCATGTAATTACGATGACCAGATAAACGATACCCAGGTTGTTGAAATTCCAGAAACTGTCTGGATTTACCCTAATCCTACTTACGGCAACCTGACATTGGCATCTGATCAGAAAATTGTTCCCGAGACTATTTCAGTTTATAATACAATAGGGCAGGAGGTTGGTGTTAATATCATAAATGCAGGAGATTACAGGGTAAAAATAAATCTGAAAGGAAAAACTCCGGGAGTATATTTTGTCCGGTTTAATTACAGCGATACCTTTGTTACCAGGAAATTCTCGTTTGTGCCCCGGTGAAACAATTTAAAACAGTCTCTAACCTTGCCCGGTTATTTTATCAATAACTTTATTTACAGGATTTTTTGTATCCGCAGGTTCCTCAGCCGGAATGGCAGAATCATTCCCATTGCGGTAAGCCGAATAATGAGGTGACAATATCTCAACATTGGCTTTATTAAATTCATTTAAAATATTCTTGTTTAATTCTGAATAAAAGTGCGCCATTTTTCCCGGCTGTTTTGTATAAACATTCAATTCGTACTCAACGTAAAAATCGTCGAGCCCTTTTTGCAAAACAAAGGGTTTAAAATCGCGCGTCAGGTTTTTCGTGTTTTTGGCTGCTGTAAGCAAAAGGTCTGTCACTTGTTGCGATGGTACGTCGTAGCCAATGGTAACTGTTGGGTGCAGAATAATTCCAAGTTTGCTGGCATTCTTCGAAAAGTTCCAGAGGTGGGTATTAATAATTGTAGCGTTGGGAATGGTTACATCCTCGTTTTTTACCGTTTTTATTCGCGTTACTAAAAGGTTTTTTTCGACAATATCGCCAATAGTTTCACCAATTTTAACCCTGTCGCCAATCTGGAACGGCCGCATGTAAGTGATAACAATACCTGCAACAATATTGGCAATGGCCGATGTAGAACCGAGCGAGAAAAGTACACCCAGGAAAATAGAAACTCCCTGGAATGCCGGAGAATCGGACCCGGGAAGGTAAGGAAACATAAACACCAGTGTGAATGCATACACAATAATTTTTATGATGTTAAAAGTTGGTTTGGCCCAATCTTTATGAAAGCCCTTTAATTTCAATTTTTCATTTTCTATTTCAGCCGATACATAACTTATAATTCGAAGAACATAACGGGCTATAAAAAATATGATAACAAGATAAACAAGATTGTGTGTGATAAATTTTTTCAGTTTTTGCAAAATTCCGTCATCGGCTAAAATTGGTTCAGAAACAACCGAATAAAACTGATTAACAAAATCCTTGGTCCAGGGCAGGAAACTGAAAATAAGCGGCAGGTAAAAGAAAATAATTACTACAATAAGTACAATTTTAACGATGCGCGATAAGAACAGGAAAAAATAGTCGGGGCCTTTGGGTGCAAGATACCTGAATACACTTTTTCTTTTCCGTTTTAATCCTTTTTCATAATCGAGCAGCTTGGTATTTATCCATTTAAAAAGCTTATTTATCAGAAAAAATATCAGCACAAGTCCGATTATAGTTATCAAGGTGTACCCGATTCGGGTAATCCAGAATATTGAAGTACTTTGCTCAATTATTTCGCTGAAAGCTGTTTTTATAACAGCCATGTATTCGGTGGCCAGTTGCTTTCTGGTTGTTTCCCGGGAAGCAGCATCGGTCTCACTGATACTCATAATGGGGAAGTCGCTATACGAAATGATGGAATAATTGTTTAATTCTGAAATATTGAATGAATCGGCTACAATTTTATATTCCTTAGCCAACTTCTCCATCCGTTCGCTGATTGCATCAGCCCTTTGTTTAGGCGGATAAGGCCCCAGGTTGGTTTCAATACTAAACAGCGAATCGCTCTGAAAAACTACATAATGTTTTGAAACATAAGTTTTATTAACTGATTGCTGAATTTCTGTGGAATCCGTTTGTTGTGCTTTTGTTTGAGAAATCGAGAAAATGGTAATGAGAAGGAAAAGTATTACGTTACGGGACATAAGTCAGTTGTTTTTGTTGTATTTCAAAAAGTTACAAAAAATATTTAAACCTGAATACAGTTGAATAAACATTTACAACTGAAAGTTTGTTTATTCCCGGATTTAATTATCAGTCATTCGAAAATGGCAGCGACGAATGGTGGAGGTTAATTTTTAGGCTTCCGTCAACTGCACGGAAAAATCCAAATGTATATTCAACTTTAACTTCGTTGCCCAGCAAATCGGTAAAAAAATAGTTTCCCATCGATATGGCATAGTTCTTTTCAAGTATAAATCCGCAATTTTCAAAACGTACTTTTGTCCAGGGCTGAAGTGCAAAACCATGATCTTCGGCATACTGATTATTACTGCCGACAAAATAAGAAACCGCACTTTCGGGAGTGGACCGAAACTGTATTTGGCAGGCTTTGGTCGGCTTAAACAGAACGATTCCTTCTTCGTATCCATAAAATTTTTCAACATGTTTTAAAGCTGCCTTTCGAAAATCCTTTTTTTCAAGAAACAGTTTTCCAATTTGTACAACACTGTCGCCCCAACCTTGCTGAACCTTTAATACTTCTTCTTCTGTAATTATTGCCGACATATTTTAGCTAATTGATTTTGAGGTTGAATTTACAAAAATTCAGACTTTTTAAAGGATGTTGGTTTATGTTTCAAAATAGTTTAATGATAGAAATGCCCGGTATTAACCTAATTCTTCCTGGATGAGCTTTTTAAGTTGTTTATTGGTAAGATTTTTGGTAATAATTTTCTTGTTCTCGTCTAAAACAAAAACTCCCGGAGTTTTTCTTGCATCGTACAGTATTTTGAACCTGGAAACATGATGTTTATCCCAAACATTTATCCATTCGTACATGTCATTTTTCGTCAGGAATTCAGTCCATTCTTCCTTGTTGTCCATTGTATAAATAGCAAATACTTCCAGTCCTTTGTCTTTATATGGCAGGTAAACATCTTTGTAAAATTCCGGCACAAAAACTTTGCAGTGCGAGCAATTGGGCTCGTAAATAAGCACGACAGTAACTTTTGATTCAATCTGGTGCAGGTTATAAAATTCACCGTCAACGTTTTCCATGGTTAAATCGGGAGCTGTTTTTCCTATCAGGTTATTTTCCATAAATAGCACGTTTTCCCTGATTTTTTTAAGAGATTCCTCAGATGTCCAGAATGCTTCACCACTTAAATAAAAATCTTTAGCCAAATCGACAAACAAAGCATCCATTCCAACAATATTGCTGTTAATACTGCTATTCAGGAAATAAGATGTTGCATACTGGAAAATTCGTTTGTTAGGTTTTATATCCTCCAGAAATTGATATACCTCGGGTTTGACTGAATCGTACGCCGGATAAAGCACATTTTTATACCATGTTTCCAGCTTTGGTTTGTAAAATGGGGTGTACAGAAATCGTTCGTCAGTATAATCGAAATTATCCCAGTAATGGTCGTGCTGATACTTAAACCTTGCCAGCAATAACAACGAATCATTATTTTGAACTTCTTTAGGCAAATTAGTAACATCAAGTGGCTGAACATAATTTGCAACCATAAATTTCGAAATAAATAGGTCGGGGTATTTTTTACCTGTTTTTGCCCAGTAATCGTGTAAATCTTCCGTTATCTTTTCCAGATTTTCCTGAATTTTTTGTTTGTTGTCTTCCGGAGCTTCATCCAGTTCCTTTCTTAATTTGTTGCTACGGGCACGCATATCATCCAGGTAAACAATGTACTTAACAAATTCCTCGGTATCAGTAGATCCCTTTACCTCCATTGTATTAGCTGCAAACGTTTTATTGGAAAGCGAAAACTGCTGATCTGCCCCAAGTAAAAAATCGAAATGATTATTGCCATCGAGATATATTTTATATAATCCCTGGTGTAATAGGCTGTCTCCCTTTAGAATTCCAATGCCACGGGCATCTATATGAGTGGTATCGTCAACATATATTTTTCCAAGATAGTGATGTGCTAACTGAATTTCTTTATTTGCAGCAGCCTCCAGGTTCAACTCAATTTTATAACCCTGACCAAAAATCCGGGTGGAAAATAAAATGAAAATGAGAAATATATATTTTGTCATAATTAACTTTATTGTAGATTCAAAAATATAATATTCCGGTTAATTTTTAGTTTTAAGCAATAATAGTTTTAATAGTGCAATTTGTGTTGAATTCTTTTTAAATTCACAACCGGGTAACTCAAGAATTTATGCTGTCGATAAATATACCTGTTTACAATATTGTTGTTACGGAGCTTATTCAGCAGATAACAGAGCAAGCTCAGAAGCTCGGTATCTTGTACGAAATAAATGTTTATGACGATGGCTCCGTGTCAGAGGTGAAATCTGAAAATAAAATTATTTCGGATATTCAGAATGTCAGGTATGTAGAACTGGAAATAAATTTGGGAAGGGCTGCCATCAGAAATAAAATGGGTTTAGAATCGAAATTTGAGCACCTGCTTTTTATCGATGCCGATTCGCTTTTGATAAAAGACAACTACCTGGAATGCTTTATTCAAAACATTAAACTAAATCGTATACTTTGCGGGGGAACAACCTATTCTGCTCAAAAACCTAAAGAATCCGAAAAGCTGCTTCGATGGTTTTACGGACAAAAACGTGAGGCAGTAACAGCCGAAATTCGTAATGCCCAAAAAGGATTTATTATCACATCAAATAATTTTTTAATCGAGAAGCAGGTGTTTGAAAAAAATCATTTTCGCGAAAACTTGTCAGATTATGGGCACGAAGATACCCTGTTGGGATACGATCTGTTTAAAAACGATTTTGAAATATTTCACATCGATAATCCGGTAAAGCACACAGGACTCGAAGATTCGCAGCTTTTTCTTGACAAAACCAAAACAGCTGTAAAAAATCTGGAATTCATAGCAGAAGAAATTCTTGGGGGAGAAAATGATTTTATTAATCAGGTAAATCTTCTGAACCGGTATTTCCGAATTGTCAGGTTTATTCCAAAAGCTGTGCTAGCCTGGTTTTTCAGGCTATGCAAAAAAAGTATGGAACGAAATTTAACTGGCAGCAATCCCCGCCTTTTTTTGTTCGATTTATTTAAACTTGGTTATCTGGCCTCATTAAAAAACCGCTGACACAGTAATGCCAACGGTTTTATAGTTGTAGTTGAAAATATATTAATCCCGGAGTTTAATTTCACCATAACGGCTTCTGACCATTATTTTTCCTCCGGTACCTGTACCCACTTTTCCTTTTATTGTTCTCGAATTATTCTCTTTAATCCTGTCGCCGGTAAACTCGTCTTCCGGGTACGAAATTCCGCAGTAATGACAACTGGCATCCACCTCGTAACTCAATCCTTCAAGCCCCAGAGAAATACTTCCATAACTGTTTGTTACAGATATAAATTCGAAATCATCGGACACCTCGCCAACTTTAATGCCACCATATCCTGCTTCAATTTTCAGGCTTTTGGCCAGTTCTTCAATTCTGATGTGGCTGTATTTTGTTGATGCAGTAACCGATTCAACTTCTTCGAAATTAAATTTATCGTATTTCGATTCTATTTTAATATCACCGGCTTCTTCAACATTAACTGTTGAATATTTCGATGTTACATCAAGCGTGTTTACTTCTCCAATCGTTATTGGTGAGTAACTAATCACAACATCTAAATTTGTAGCAGCACCAATGTTTGCATTGCCGTAGGCAAGAATTACATTTAAATCTCCTCCCTCCGGAGTGTTTAATGTATTGGCTGTAAAGTTTCCGTATTTGGTAATAAATTCACCGTCAGCTTCCAGTTTGTTCACAATGGTATTTCCGTACTTATTTGTGATTTTCAGGTTTTTATCCGAAGGAATATTAATCTCGTAATCGATGCTGAATTTGCGCTGACCTTTAAAATTGTTTCCAATTCTGGTTTCGGCTTTAAGTGTGCTTTGGCTTTTCCTGAATTCAACTTCAATCATTCCCAGAAGATCTTCAGCTTTTCTTTCGTTTGCCGCTTCAACAGTAATGGTTACATCTATTGTAATTTCACTGCCGCCTTCGTTGGTTACTTTTACTTCTCCAAATTTATTTACTACTTCTAAGGTAGATATTCCGCTTGCCGGCCACGACTCGTTATACTCTTTGGTTTTCTCTTCAGCAATCGCTGTTAATCCTGTTGATAACATGGCTGCCACAAACAGCGTTGCAATAAACTTAAACTTCTTCATAACTTGTATTTTTTTGTTGTTTTACTTCTTCTAACTTGGTCACTATCATATTTATAACATTGAGTTTTGCCTGGTAATATTCCAGCATGGCATTAATTACCCGTTCATCGTTTGGATTTGATTTTAAGTCATTCTGAAGGTTTTTATACAGCTCTTCAAATTCCAGTAACTCTTCATCCATCATTGCCTGTTCCTCTTCCGAAATAAGTCCTTCAGAGTTTAAGGCATCCCATTGGTTTAACCCGGTATTAATTGCATTTGTGTAATAAAACTCTACCTCTTTATATTCAGATGATACGGAGGCAAGGGTTATTGCTGAATTATTTGCAGAGAAGATGCCCTGATTGCCGGGTGAGAAATAGATAAACGCCTGGTTTGTAGCCAGCAAAACAAAAATTACTGCTGCAGCCACTTTCCAAACCACACTAAATGTAATTTTTCGTGTTTTATTCTGTTTTTTCAGTTTTGTTTCGAATCTTTCGAAGTGCCCCCCCATTGGTTCGTTGTCATTTAACTCCTCAATGTTTTTCAGAATAAGTTCGTCTATGTAATCTTTTTCTTTCATCGCTATTTAGTTGTATGAAAAGACTTCTTTTCCTTTTAACAATTCTCTTAATTTATTTTTAGCCCGCAACAACTGGGTTCTCGATGCAGAGTTCGATATACCCAATATCTGGCTTATTTCTTCGTGGTCGTACCCCTCGATAATGTAAAGGCTGAGAACAACCCGGTAGCCATCCGACAGATTTTGTATGGCCTCTTTAATAACCTTGATATCTACCTCTTTGGTTGCCATCTGGTAGTCGGAAATCTCTGTTGTTCTTTCGTTTACCTCTTCGAACTGTACTTTCCTTTTCTTTAAATAATCCAATGAACGGTTTACCACAATTTTTTTAAGCCATGCTCCAAAACTTACTTCGCCTTTATAGCTGTTCATCTTATTAAATGCACTTAAAAAAGCTTCCTGCATCACATCCTCGGCTTCCATTTCATCATTCACGATGCGCATACTTACGCTATACATTGCTTTGTAGTACAATTTATACAGCTGGAATTGCGCCTTCTGGCTTCCTTCCTTGCACTGGTCGATAATCTCCTGATGAATATTTTTATAAACTGTATCCAAACTATCTTATTTCTGATTCAATGACGAATGCAATATTTCAATGTTGCATACGTTACAAAATTATTTTTCGTTATCCAGCAATTTATTACAGAAAGAGTGAAGTAAATGAATATCATCTTCGTTTAAAAAGTTGATTCTTTCAAGAAAGCGGGGGTAGATATTTGAATCCGGATTGAAACCGGTTTTCTGTAAAGTAAGGTGTATTTTTTCTTTTAAAGCCGAAAAACTCTCATGGTTAATCTCCTGAGTTTCTGAAGCCTGATTATTAAGTTTTGAAAGTTCGTAGGCATATAACATAACAGCTTGTGCCAGATTTAGCGAGGGATATGTGGTTTTTAGCGGAACCGTTGTTACCAGGTCGCAAAGCGTTAATTCTTCGTTTGTCAATCCCGATTCTTCGCGTCCGAACACAATTGCAGCTTTTTTTACGGTGTTTCCTTTTTCGTTTAATAGTTTAGGTAATTCAGACAACTGGAAATAATCGTGTTTTACCGAACGCTTTTTTGCAGTTGTGCTAATAATAAAATCGAAACCGGTAATGGCTTCATTTAGCGAATCGTAAACTTTTGCATTTTCAAGAATATCGTTTGAGGCATGTGCCAGCCAGCGGGCCGGCTTGCTTAAATGGTCGCATGGATTTACCAGAATTAAATCTGAAAAGCTCATTGTTTTCAGGGCACGGGCAGCAGCACCAACATTTTCAGGAGTTGAAGGTTCAACCAGTATGAATGAAATCTGCATTCTGATATTTTTAATTAATTCTGAACAAGTGAATTGTAATACCCGACCAATTCTATCAATCTTTCCGGTCTATTTGGTTTGGTTTTGTTCTTTTTAATGAATGCAGCAACTTCTTCCTGATAGTCGGGGAAAGCTGCGATTAACTCTTTTTTATTCGAAACCAGTTTTGCCGGCTCCATTCCAATGCGAATATAATGAACATCGGGTCTGCTGATAAATTTAGCTGGTTCAGCCTCTTTATATGCTCCCGCTTCTTCGGGTTCTTTATACAGAATTGCTGGTTTTGCATAAAGCGATGCCTGGCCCTCAGCTAACACTTTAAAGAAGCCTCGCCTGATTTTTTTCACATTGATATATAGAATATAAACCATTTTATAATCGCCGAATTCAGCCTTTTCAATGGTTTCCGGAGCAGCCATTGCCAAAGTCTGACCTTCAGGAGTTTTAAACTCTAAGTTGTCGTTATAAATGTTGTACCTCAGGGGAATATCTACAAACTGAAATTTGGAAGTTGTAAAAATGGTGCCATTTATAAATTCATCGTTTAAAAAGGGCGAACCTTCAATGTCGCTTTCTGTTAAATTCTTTTTCCATTCGCCTGTCTGTAACTGGTGCGTATGGAAAAAATCCATTGCCTGGCGAAGCTGGTAAATATCCTGTGCATTCGATAAACCAGTACTAGAAATAATGAATATTGCTGCAATTAAAAAGTTCCTCATTTTAAAACTAATTTGGTTTAAAGATAATAATTGCATCAAAAATCAAGCCATTTGAGGTATAGATAATTCTACTCAGAAAGAGCAAATTCGGCAATCGCATCGGCATGAATTTCCAGAGTGCTGAACAGAGGAAGATCATAATCATTCTTTTTAATCAAAAGTGGAATTTCAGTACATCCCAGAATAAAACCCTCGGCACCCTGTTCTTTTAATCTGTCCAATATAGTAATAAAACGGGCTTTGGTTTCGGGCAGAAATATTTCGTGTAACAACTCATTCATAATGGAGTTATGTATGAACTCACGGTCGGTCTTTTCAGGGGTAACCACTTCAACACCCATTTTGGCCAGCCGTAGTTTATAAAAGTCCATCTCCATAGTTTCTGCGGTTCCCAGCAGGCCAACTTTTTTTAGCCCTTTCTGTTTTATTGCTTCGCCGGTAGCATTGGCAATGTGCACGAAAGGAAGTTTAATATCTTCAATTAACTGGTCGTAGGTAAAATGAATTGTATTGGCACATAATGCCAGAAAATCGACATTGGCATTAACAAGCGTATCTGCAGCCTGCTTCATAATTTTATAAACTCCCTGCCGGTCGTTGTTTTCGTTGCAGGCATAAATCTCGCCGTAATTAACCGAACAAAGCACAATTCTGGGAAACTGCAGCCCGCCCAGTTTTTTGTTTACTTTTTCGTTTATCAATTTGTAATATTCGTGGGTTGAAACCCAACCTGTTCCTCCAACTAATCCAATGGTCTTCATAAGCTAATTTTTTGAAGCAATAAAAGTGGGAAATAAATTTACCTAATTAAAATTAAAAGTGCCCAACGGCTTTGATGGAACTCCCATTATTATAATAATGCTTATTTGTTGTATAGATTTGTAATGGTCGTTTCAGACGGTTAAAATATTAAATTCGTAATTTTACTACAAATTTGATGTATGCAGAAACCGGAACTTCTTTTACCAGTTGGCAACCCTGAATCGTTTTATGCAGCCATTCGCGGAGGGGCCGATGCCATTTACCTCGGATTAAGACAATTTAATGCGCGTGGTCGTGCCAAAAATTTTACAAATACTCAGCTAGGTGCAATTTTAAAGGAGGCCGGTAGTAATAATATCAGGGTTTATGTTACTCTAAACATAGTAATTAAAAACAACGAAATCCCTGAACTAATCGATTACCTCTGGTTTCTGAACCGTTCGGGAGTGAACGGTATTATTATTCAGGATTGGGGAGTGTATTACGTGGTAAAAAAGTACTTTCCGAACCTTGTTTTACACGCCAGTACACAAATGGGGATCCACAACTCGCTGGGAGCTGATTTTGCCGGAAAGAAAGGGTTAGAGCGTGTTGTGATGGCCCGTGAATTAACTTTTGGAGAACTCGGGGCAATCAGTAAAAAAAGCAAAATTGAAACTGAGGTATTTATTCATGGTGCGCTTTGTTATTCATTTTCGGGAATGTGTTTGTACAGCAGCTATGCAGGTGGAAGGGGAGCTAACAGAGGATTGTGTACCCAGCCCTGCCGGCGAACTTATTCTACTAATCATAAACAGCAGTACCTTTTCAATCTGAAGGACAATCAGCAGATAGACTCAATTGGATTGCTAAAAGAAATGGGAATTACCAGCCTGAAAATTGAAGGCAGGATGAAGTCGGGCGAATACACTTACCGAGTAGCAAAAGCCTACCGAATGGCGTTGGATGATGAATCGAATACACCACAAGCTAAAGAACTTCTGTCTTTCGATTTTGGCCGGGAAAAAACCAGCTATTTTCTGGGCAAGGATGTAAAAACGGCTGTTTCGGGATTAACAGTATCGGGGCTGCTGCTTGGTAAAGTAAAATATATTCGGGAAGGAAATGTTTACATCACCTCGAAAATGGAGATTGAGCCGGGATTCAGATTGCGGTTTTATATTCCGAATACAGAGAAGCAGGAAACCATAAAAGTAAGGGAAGTGCAAACAGTAAATGGATTGTACAGGATGGCCCTTGGTGATAAAACAATAAAACCAGATAGTCAGGTTTACCTGGCGGGAATAAGCGACGTTAAGTTCCCGTCGAAACTGGACGATACAGGCGTAAAAAAGCCGGTTCAGGCGAAATATGGATTTAAACAACGAATTATTTCTGAACTTAATACGAAAAGTTCACCTGCTAAAGAGGTATATTTTTTCAGGATTAACTCCATGGAATGGCTCAGGAAAATTCATTTAAATGAAGTTGACGGGCTTTTCCTTTCGTTTACTAAAATTGGTTGGGGAAAGTTTAATCCTGAGGTTCCGTTTATTCAAAAGTTCAGAAATAAGGTTTATGTTGAATTGCCAAAGTTTATCCAGGAGGATACAATCGGATTTTACGAAGATCTGGTAAAACGAATGGTGAAAAGCGGCATACGGAATTTTGTCATCAGTCATCTTTCTCAAAAAGAACTGATACCTGCCGGGTGCAGGATTGCGACCAACGAAAATGTATATGTTTTTAACGACGCAGCTGCGAAGTGTTTTAAAAATGATGGTATTTCTATGTTTTGTTATCCGCAGGAGATAGATTTTGAAACACTTTTTTCGTTGTCGCACAAAGATGGTATTGTGCCGGTATATTTTCATCCGGAGCTTTTTTATTCCAGAATGCCCATAGGGTTGCATGATGAGAAGAATGCTTTAACCGATGACAATAATACTCAACTGAACAGGCACAGAAGAAACGGTGTTACATCGATTGTTCCGGTAGTTCCTGTTTCAATTAGTCAATCGCGCAATAAATTGAAAAAAAGTGGCTTTTACCGTTACCTAATCGACCTTAGCTACGAAACACCTTCGAAAAACAGGGTTAAAACAATTAAAAACCGGTTAATGAGGTCGGAGCAGATTCAGCCATCAACTACGTTTAATTTTACAAAAGGATTGAAATAAAAAAAGACAAGCCCGAAACTGAACCTGTCTTCTTCTATTATTTGATTTTAATCTTATTATCCGTCGTTCATGGAAGTCAGAAACTCTTCCATTGATTTTGCACGCATTAATCTTGTTTTCATAAATTCCATAGCCTCCAGCGAATTCATATCGCCCAGGTAGTGGCGCAAAATCCAAAGCTTGTCGAGTACTTCTTTCGAAAACAGCAAGTCTTCGCGGCGTGTGCTCGATGTAGGAATATCCACTGAAGGGAATATACGCTTGTTGGAAAGTTTTCTGTCCAGTTGTAACTCCATGTTACCGGTTCCTTTAAATTCTTCGAAAATAACTTCATCCATTTTCGAACCGGTTTCGGTAAGTGCAGTAGAAATTATTGTTAACGAACCACCTTCTTCAATATTACGGGCCGCACCGAAGAACCGTTTTGGTTTGTGCAATGCGTTGGCATCTACACCTCCCGAAAGAACTTTCCCTGAAGCAGGTTGAACCGTGTTATAGGCACGTGCCAAACGTGTAATCGAGTCTAACAGGATTACTACGTCGTGGCCACATTCTGTTAATCGCTTTGCTTTTTCCAAAACAATATTGGCAACACGCACATGTTTATCTGCCGGCTCATCGAAAGTTGATGAAATTACCTCAGCATTTACGCTACGTGCCATGTCTGTTACCTCTTCCGGGCGTTCATCAATGAGTAAAACAATCATATAAACCTCGGGGTGGTTGGCAGCAATTGCATTTGCAATTTCTTTTAAGAGAACTGTTTTCCCTGTTTTTGGCTGGGCAACAATTAATCCACGTTGTCCTTTACCAATAGGTGCAAACATATCTACAACCCGGGTCGAAATATTATCGTGCCCGTTTCCGGTTAAGTTAAATTTCTCATCTGGAAAAAGCGGGGTCAGGTGATCGAATGGTACTCTGTCGCGGATATACTCAGGGCTGCGGCCATTAATTTCCTGCACTTTTATTAACGGGAAATATTTTTCACCTTCTTTTGGCGGACGAACGGTTCCTTTTAACGTGTCTCCAGTTTTTAATCCAAATAATTTAATCTGCGATTGTGAAACGTAGATGTCGTCAGGCGAGTTCAAATAATTGTAATCTGACGAACGTAAAAATCCGTATCCATCCTGAAGAATTTCCAAAACACCTGTATTTGTGATAACTCCTTCAAACTCGAATTGTCTTGATTTTTGTTGACGGCTATTCTGATTATCTGCCGGTTGCTTATATACTTTAGGCTTATCTTCAGTTTTTATAACTTCCGGAGCTTTTCTTTGTTGTTCAGGTTTTTTTATGCTGATCTGTTTCTGTGGTTTTTGAGTAGTCTGCTGTTGTTGTACAGGTTTATCCTGTACAGGTTGCCGTATTTCTTTTTTTTGAACAGGCTCCTCTTCGTTTTCTTGTTGTTTTTCGCGATTGAATCCTTTAATTATTGCTTTAATCTGATCCTGGCGCGATTGTGAACCACCAATGTTTTTTTGTTCCTGTTTCTTTTTAGGTCCGCCACTCACTTTCTCACGTTTAATAGTTTCGATGCGCTGGCGAGGACGTTTTCCCCTGCGAGACTCTTCAGGTTTTTGTTCCCGGTTCTCTTCAGATTTTTTACGTACTCCCAAAAGTGTTCTGTCTTCTTTATGCTCCTTTGGAACATTCTTTCGTTCCTTCTTCTCTGCTTCTAATATAGCTTGCGTATCTAGTATTTTATAAATTAAGTCTTGTTTTTTATAAGATTCAACACGCTTGATCTTTAACTCCTTAGCTATTTCCTTCAACTCAGGAACCAGCTTTTTATTCAGTTCTAAAATATCGTACATTATTTATATATTATAACGTTCTCTCGATTAATAATTGTTGATAAAATAATTGGAACAATTGATGCGAGGCGAGATTTCGTTGAAAAATCGAATGCAAGTATAAATAATTACTTGTTACCAAACAAAATAAACAACAAATTTTTTTATCTATCCCTATCTCGCTAATTTAATGCTTAACTCTCTTTTACAAAAATATTTTCCACAGAATTTCGATTTCAAATGATTTAGGACTATCCGGACGTTAAATTATATACGGTTCAACGCGTTAAATGTTCAGGTTTAATCAACTTTATTAAAAATGGTACCTTAAAACCTGATATTGTATTTCAGTTTTAAACGAAGGGCACTTTCATCCATAAAAAAATGGTTTTCCGGTTTTATGAAATTCGATGTCCAGGCAAGGATTATTTCGTTTCCGGGTTTTAATATCCACTGAAAACGCGACTGCCAGCCTGCACTTTTCGTGGCATTGTCGTATTGAAAGTAGTTGTAGAGTGTAATTGTCGGGCTGAATAAGATATTTGCATTAAGCTGGTATATATTTGCTGTAAAATTCCCAGCAGGTAAATCTACGTTGCTCTGGTAAAATTTTCCGCCAAGGAAAAATGGTACTGCCACTTTCCAGTTTGCTGCCAAAATTAAGTCTTTTCGGTAACCGGTATAAAAATCGCCATAACCATAAGTTGCCTGTCCCCAGATATTTCTTGCCCCTTTTGTCTCAAGAGAAACTACCTGGTACCACCATTCGTATTTACCCTCTGGTATAATGAAATCTTCAAAAATATTAAAGTCCTGGGTCAGCATTTCGTATTGGTTAACCACTTTGTAACTGATTTCTTCTCCCGACATAAAACGAATGCCCAAAGGTTGTAATTCTGTCTGTCGGGTTTCCAAAGCGCCTGTTTCCAGGTTTGTGATATGGTCTAAATTTCCGCCAAACTCGATTTGCATTATTCCCCATTTATTGGGACGCGGCCCAAATTCGAGCTCACCATAGGTTTCCCTGATATTTGTACGGGGCACAAATCCCATACCGGCAATAAAGTTTTTGCCAATCTGGTGATAACCTAACCTGGCACGTATTAAGTCATTCGGATAAACGGCCTGTGCTCCCCAGGAAGCGTCGTCACCTTTAACTTCGTTTGTATTCGATTTTAATCCGAACAGAAAGAAAGATACATTTTTGTTGCCTTGATAAGTGGAGGTTGCCAGCTTCAGGTCGGCACCGGTTACCAGGTTGCGTTCGTCACCCAGTGCATTGCCATAAGTTCCGATAACTCCGATTGATGATTGTTTCCCAAGGTTTCTTGAAATCCGTGCTACCGAAAAATTATTCATCCCGGTTTCGCGGGCATCGTTAATGTACATCATTCCAATGTTCCAATCGTCGGCCTGTCCGGTGAGCTTTGCTCCAGCATTAATCCGGATTGGATTTCCATCATCGTCGAGGCCCATTCTGCGCGAGAAAAATGGAATAATTTTTTGTGCCACAGGACTCATCCTGTCACCTTCAATCCCAAACTGAAAGTAATTGGCCCCGTCGAGGAAAAAGTCTCTTTTTTCGGGGTAGTGCAGGCTGAAACGGGTGAGGTTTATCTGCCGGTCGTCCACTTCGGTTTCGGCAAAGTCGGTATTTATGCTTAACGACGATTTTAAACTGGGTGTGATCTGGTAAAAGAGATCGATACCACCGGTTAGTTTTCCATCGTTTTTTTCTCCTTTTTTTGTATTAAGGCCGGTTAAAAGGTAGGGCGAAATATCGAGCCCAATTCCCTGGGTAATATTCTCAATTCCATCTAAAATACCTGCATCAGATACCTGGAAACGGTGAGTGTTTAAGTTAGCAACAGGCCAATAGGCTACTTCTAGTTTATTGACAATATTTCTGATAAATTTTATTCCCCATTGCCTGCTTTCTTTATCGAATCCGAGCGTTTTGAACGGAATAATTACCTCTGCTTCCCAGCCATAATCGGTAATTTTTGCTTTCCCGTTCCACAGACCATCCCATTGTTTGTTAAAGGCTGCTCCGTTTTCGCTTATTATGGCATCGCCAATCGATCCCCTTGGGCCAATCTGAAACCAGTATCCATTCCGCTGGTCATGATAAGTATCCAGAATAATTTGTATCCGATCATCATAACGCAGGTTGACATCGCGTGCCAGCTCTTTGGCTGTAACATCTTCAGGTTTCGACCAGCATTTTACAGCGAAGTATATGTTATTTTCATCGTAACAGGTTAAAAACTCTGTCTTTTCAGAGATTGGTTCTCCTTCATTGGGTTCTCGTTGGTAAAACTCATCAACCACAAATGCCTGGTTCCAGACCTCTTCATTTACAAAACCGTCGATTATAGGAGGGATTTCAATTCTGACGGCTTTTATAATCGGCTGTGCCTTCGAAATTCCAAAAAGAATAAAAATGAATAACAGTGAAAGATTTATTCGTTTCAATTGGTTAGGTTTAAAATTAAGCAGGCTAATTTAACAAAAAAAATGTGTTATAGTCATACCCTCACTGTTTGCTACAACAGATAGTGAGGGCACGACTTATTGAAATTTACGCCAGCGCCTCATACAGCACCTCAACCGGATGGTGTGCTGTCTTCTGGGTTCCGTCTTTTATCTGGTGTCGGCACGACGTTCCCGGGGCAGCAATTATTGTTCCCTCTTCCGCTTCACGAACAGCTGGGAACAGCACCATTTCGCCAATTTTCATCGACAGTTCGTAATGCTCTTTTTCGTAACCAAACGAGCCAGCCATACCGCAACAACCCGATGGGATTTCTTTTACTGAATAATTCTTTGGCAACGAAAGCACTTTCTTTGACGGCCCGGTTGAAGCAACTGCCTTTTGCTGACAGTGGCCATGCAACAGAACCTGTTTCTCTTCGGTTGTAAATTCATCTTCGGTTATGTTGCCTTTGTCAATTTCAGCAGCAATAAACTCTTCGAAAAGCAGGGCATTTTTAGCCAGGCTGTCGGCAGCCGGCTGTAAATCCTTTTCAACCAACTCAGGGTATTCGTCGCGGAAAGCAAGGATTGCCGAGGGTTCGATACCTACCAGTGGAATTTCTTCCGAGATAATATCTTTTAATAGTGTCACATTCTCAATGGCAATCTTTTTGGCGGAACGCACAAGCCCTTTCGAAAGGAAAGTACGCCCACTCTCTTTATGAACCGGGATTTTTATCTCGTATCCCAGTTTCGTCAGCAGGAGAATGGCTTTAATTCCCAGGTCGCTTTCGTTATAATTGGTAAACTCGTCGTTAAACAGAAAAATTTTGCCTTTTGGGGCTGTTTCAGGTTGAGGAACTCCATTTCCTACCCACCTGTTAAGTGTTATTTTCGACAGTTTTGGAACATTCCTTTTTGTTGAGAAACCTATCGACTTTTTCATTAATGATGTATTCATTACGAAATTTGAGATAGGGCGGAATATTATTGATAATTTATTCAAACGTGGCAGGTAACCCACCAACTTTGAACGTAACGGAACGCCGTGAATGTCGTAATAATTTTGCAGAAATTCTGCTTTTAGTTTTGCCATATCCACATTCGACGGGCACTCGCTTTTACATGCTTTACACGATACGCACAAATCGAGAATGTCGTAAACCTCCTTGTGGTCGAAAATATTCTCTTTTTCGTTATTATACAGAAATTCGCGTAATATGTTGGCACGTCCCCGGGTCGATTTGTCTTCGTCGCGGGTAGCCATGTAAGTAGGGCAGAGGGTACCGCCCGATTTTTCGGTTTTGCGACAGTCTCCCGAGCCATTACATTTCTCAACACTACGGAAATACCCCTTGTTATTTGAAAAATCGAAAGTCGTTTTAATTTCCGGCATCACTTTACCGGGAATAACGCGCAGGTTCTCGGTTATTGGTGGTGAATCAATTATTTTCCCGGGATTGAATATGTTATTCGGGTCCCAGGCTTTTTTCAGGTCTTTTATGAGTTCGTAATTATGTTCACCCAGCATAAACGGAATAAATTTTCCGCGTACACGTCCGTCGCCATGCTCACCACTGAGCGAGCCTTTGTATTTTTTTACCAGCGCAGCCATTTCATTCATCAGCTGGTCAAAAATCTCTACGTCTTTCGGGTCTTTAAAATTAATTAGTGGTCGGAAATGGATTTCTCCGGTTGCAATATGAGCGTAATAAACACTATCGAGGCCCAGTTTTTTTAGTACCTTTTTAAAATCGGCAACGTAATCGGGCAGGTACTCTGGGTGTACGGCCGTGTCTTCAGCACCGGGAACTCCTTTCCTGTCGCCTGGGATATTCGATAGTAACCCCAGACCGGCAGTACGCAGATTCCAGACACGGCTTATTTTGTCTTCTCCTGTTACCAACGGAAAATGGTAACCCAGTTTGGCATCGCGAAAATCTTTTTCCAGCGCTTTGGCAGTATCGTCTAATTCTTTTTTCGTTTTGTACGAGAATTCAATAACAAGTACAGCCCCCGGTTCGCCTTTAACCCAAAAACGGTTTTTGTTTTGTTCTATGTTGGCCTTGGTGCACTCCATTATCACATTATCCATTAACTCAACGGCTGTTGGTTTATGTTTTAATGCCACCAGGTTTCCAAGTATTGATTCTTCCAGCGTTTCAAAGTGGGCACAAACCACACCCTTGTGTTTTGGAGGAAGCGGAATAACGTTTAGTTTTATGCGGTGCGAAAATGCCAGGGTACCTTCCGAGCCTGCAAGTAGTTTACAGAAATTAAATTCTTCTCCACCGTCGGTAAACATCTCCGAATCCATTAGAACATCAATGGCATAGCCCATGTTCCGGCGGGTTAGCTTGGGGTCTGGGAAATTTTCACGGATTTCTTTTTGGTTTTTATTGTCGGAAAGGGTATCGAATATATTCTGGTAAATGGCTTTCTCCAGTTTGTTTGGATTCCCATTTAGTTTCGACTTAAATTCATCTTTTGTAAGCGGTTTAAAAGTGGTTTCAGATCCATCAGCAAGAATAGCATCGATTTCCAGGATATGTTCGCGAACGCTGCCATAAACTATCGAGTGTAACCCACACGAGTTATTACCAAGCATTCCGGCAACTGTACAACGGTTGGCAGTTGAGGTTTCAGGCCCGAACTGTAATCCATGTTTAGCCAGAAACAAGTTTAGCTCCGACGGAATAACACCCGGTTCAACAATTACATAATTCTCATCTTTGTTGAACTCCAGAATTTTGTCCATGTATTTCGAAATATCTACAATAATGCCATCTCCAACAACCTGACCAGCCAGCGATGTGCCGCCGCCACGCGGAATAATTGAAGTATTGTTCTCACTGGCAAATGCAATAATCTTTTTTATGTCTTCCTTCGTTTTAGGCTTGGCAACCGCCAGTGGCAGCTCTTTGTATTGCGATGCATCGGTTGAGTAAAGTACGCGTTGAACATTGTCGGCATAAAAGTCGCCTTCGAGTTGGGATTTTAGCTGGTCGAAATTGTTAGTAGTCATTTTTTTGATAGTTAGATGGAACAAATATAAAAACAACCTTTCAAAATTTGTTTTTTGTGTGACAAATTGTGTTCAATAATACAACTTGTTAACACCAAACCAAATCTTTTAAATTATTTGTGTCTTCATTAATTAATACAAGCTATTATTTAGATGGACAATAACTAAATATCAGCTGGTAATTAACTTAATTGTATTTCTTCTGATTTATTCGTAATTTAAACAAGCCAAATGGGTTAAAAATCAGTGAATTAAAAACCATGAACGATATTTCCCGCAATGACTTGGCTTTTTTAACCAGGTTAACATCGATTGTTGAAGCTAACCTTTCCGACGAAAAGTTTGGGGTGAGCCAACTGGCCAGTGAAATGGGAGTGAGCCGCTCGCATATTCATCGTAAATTAAAATTTATTAATAACCTGTCGGTAAGCCAGTTTATTAGGGAAATCCGGTTGAAGAAGGCAACCGATTTGCTGGAACGGGGTACATTCACGGTTTCAGAAATTGCATACAATGTTGGTTTTGGCAGCCCGGCTTATTTTAGCCGGTGTTTTCACAAACATTATGGTTTTCCTCCGGGTGAAGTGAAGAAGAGATTCCTTCAGGAAAATATGGAAGAAAATGAATTAGGTGAAGAAAGTGGAGTTGAATCAAACCAGTTGAAAAACGATGTAGAAGCGCCAACTTTTATTCGTAAGAAGTTAATGCGTAACAAGGTTTTTTTGCTGCTTGCTTATACTTTGGTTGTGATTTCCATAGCCTGGTATATTTATACAGTTTTTATAAATGATAATTTTTTTGCAAAAAACCTTAGTCAAAAGGATAAGGAATTATCTGTAATTGTGCTACCCTTTAAGAATCTCAGCAATAATCCAGACAATGTACACTTTGCTGAAGGTATAAGAGAAGATATCCTGAATGATTTATACTGGATAACAGCATTGAGAGTAGTATCACGTACTTCTGCTGAACAGTTTCGCGAAAGTACTCTCTCTTCCCGCGAGATTGCCCGGAAGATGGGTGTGAAATATATACTTGAAGGGAGCATTCGCAGGTATGGTGAAAAAATCAGATTAAGTGTTCAGCTCATTGATGCTTATCGCGATGATCATTTGTGGTCCTCTAAATTCGACATAGAACTGAATAATATAATTGAAGTCCAGGATGAGATAGCATTACAGGTTGCGTCTAACCTGAAAATTGTTCTTCCTGAAAATGAGATTAAGCAGATTAATAAAATTCCTACCCAAAATCCCAAAGCATACGAATATTATTTGAGAGCACGTTTTTTGCTTCATAAAGCCAATAGTGAACAACGTTCCGATTTTGACATGGAGGGTGTAAAGAACTGTATTCAGTACTATGAAAAGGCTATTGCTGAAGATGAAAATTTTGCTGAAGCATATGCCGGTTTGGCAAATGCAAGTTTTAATCTCTCTGCATGGGGATTTATTCCTGCTAATGAAGGATTTTTAAAAGCAAGAAGTTTAAGTTTAAAAGCACTGGAGATAGATCCTGAATGTGCAGAGGCACATGCTGTTCTGGGAGCTTTTCTTGTTTGGGGTCAACGTAAATTTGAAGAAGGAGGGAAGGAATTACAAACAGCAGTCAGGTTAAATCCAAATTTTTCTACAGCACATCAATGGTATGCGCAGTTTCTGATGATTTCGGGACCAATTGCAGATGCACGTTTTCACATAAACCGCGCCCTGGAACTGGAACTTTACTTTTGGGTTATTCAGAACTTAAATTCATGGATATTTTATTTCGAAGAAAAATACGAGGAAGCACTTGAGGCTTGTACGGTGGCACACGATTATAATCCAAGTTTTAGTAGTAATGAGTGGTTGTTTGTGCTCAACTATGCAAAATTGGGTGAAGGAGAAAAAATGGTTCAACAGTTACAGAGAATTGCTAAACGCCATTCCGGGACGGATAAATATGCCGTTAAAATTCGGGAAGCCTATAATCAATCGGGAATTGAAGGATTATTTTACTGGCTGATTAAGGTGAATAAAGATAGTCCCATTCCGGTTCAAGGGATGAATGGACATCCTTTTTTTATCGCCTGGTGGAATGCTATTATTGGAAATACGGAAGAAGCTGTTTACTGGCTTGAAAAAAACATGGAAGAAGAACGGCGGCTTTATGCGTATTTTAACCTGATTGCCACCAACCCCGATTTTGATATTCTTCGCAACGATCCACGCTTTCTGAAAATTATTGACGATATAGGGCTTACTAAATACCACAACCGGGACACACGATAATTTTACTTCAATAAATTTTTCAATTTCCACAACATAAGTACAAATACTTCAACAATATTGAAAGGATTGGCAACATAGTTACTATGCCCTGCCTGTGGTTTATTCGGAACTTGTATGTGGATTAAATCGATATCAATCCGCATGTTTATTTTAAAGATATTATTATGAAAACTAAGATTTTTTTACTCGTATGCCTTTTTATGGGTATTGCTGTTACTCAAATTTATGCACAGGACAAAGCTAATAATGCAGTCCAGGGCTGGGCTGTAGGAACTTATTGGACGCCGGTGTTTTGCGATGGCGAAATGGTGGATTATTTGGAAAATGGTGAAATCAGAATTCATTTTGTTTATCGCCTCTTTAAAAAGGGTGATTTAATTTTTAAAGAAATCGATCAAATTAAAGGTACGGTTACAAGTCGGTCCGGAGAAGTTTTTAAAATCAGAGAAACTGATAAGTGGTCTTATGCCGGCCAATGGATTGTAACATGGAAATATAACCTTATTGGAAACCAGGGCACTCATTATATTGGTACGTTAACTTACAATTATGCTACAGGTGAATTAACCGTAGGTAAGACCGTTTGTCACTGATTGTGATTGTCCGATTTTAATCTACTTAAAAACTCAAAGAAATGAAAACACTTGTAAAATTTCTATTTATTGTGGCCTGCTTAGGCCTTGTTATTGCTTGTTCCAAATCCGACGAACTTGTTGAAATGCCGGATGCAGATTTGAAAAGCGCAAATGTATCCGTTAACCATGGTTCACCCGGGCTTGACCAGGACAGATTTGTAACTATGAAAGAAACCGGCTTGAAAATACATTACCGCATTATTGGTAAAGGGCCAATTGATATGGTATTTATTCCCGGCTGGACTAATCCATTAACTGTTTATACCAAACAGTTTGACTATTTCAGGGATAAAGCCCGTTGTATTTATATCGACTTGCCTGGTACAGGGATGAGTGATGCCCCATCACCCGCAACACCACTTAATCCTGATGCTACCGGCCCTCAATATACAATGGAGTTAATGGCTGATGCCGTTTATGCCGTTATTAAAAAAGAAGGACTGCACAAATTTGTGGGAGTTGGATTTAGTATGGGGCCGAAAGTGCTTGGGATGTTCGAACGGAACTACCCGGGAATGATTTATAAACTTGTTACTTTAGATGGTGGATTTAATCCATGGCCAACGGAAGAACCTGCCAGATCTGACTTTATTGCTGCCAGGGAAGCCTCATATCTCAATATGCTTAATTGGGATACGGCATTCAAACAATTCTTGGCTGGCATGTTGGTTCCACCTGGTTCTCCACAGGATTTGCTTGATTGGGTAACCTATTTCCATGAATTTCCATCTGATATTTTGGCAAACACTAACTATCACAGTTCTGCCGAGAATGCTAATGAACCTGTTGGATGGATGTATCCAAAACTTTGTTTCTATCAAAATCCTAGTCCAAACATGGATAAAGTAAACTTGATTTATCCCAACAATACTGTTTATAGCTTCCCGGGCGGCGGGCATTGCATTCATTGGGTATTTCATGAAGATATTAATCCGTTGATCTGGGAATTTATTAAAGATCGTCCGGGTAAAAAGTATTAGTGAAATTGCAAAACTGTCGTTTGGAACCAATTCCATCACTGATTTAATCCAAAGGTTCCAAAAATCACAACAGTTCTTCCCCTCTGTTATTTTTAAAATAGTGGAGGGGATTTTTGTTGAGCTGGTGTCCGTCAGCTGACGGATCACCTGCTCAATATTCTTCCCAGGTTGCCAGTTTCTTTATTTCTTTTTAACTTTAAGAGACTGTTTTGATTTTATTCTTTAGAAATATTATGATATATTTTTTACTTAAACAAGGCAAAATTGACGCGAATAGCACCAGCTATTTAAGGAAATTTTGCAGCAGTATAAGTGAAAAAGATGCATAATAGAATAATTTAATAAATTCAAAACAGTCTCTAATATTCAACTAAATAAACTTATACCGATGAAAAAAATTAAAAAAGCAGGTGCTTCAATTTTGGTGATTTTACTGATGCTCTCATGTACATCCACAGTTACTGAACCTTTTGAAGCAAATTTTACAGGCGAATACGTAAATATTATTACCGGCGATGAACTTGTTGATTGTGACGAAGAATTTGAATGTCGTGTTATTGTCGATTTTGAAGGCACTGCCACCCAGCTTGGAAACATTACAGGCCAGTTTAGTTTCTGTGCCTGCGGCCCCGATGGGAAATATGCCCCGACCGAATCGTTCCTGGTTGCAGAAGATGGAGATACCTTGTTTTTTTCGTGCCACGGAAAAGTTCTGGAAGGAAGATTGGAAGAACACCCGGAATATGTAACTTCCTACTGGAAAGACCCTTTTGTTTTTAAAGGGGGTACAGGCCGTTTTGAAGGTGCAACAGGTGATGGAACAACCGATGATTACAACAGCTCATTGGATCCAAACTCGCACCATCACTGGAAGGGCACTATTACTTTAAAAAAAGGTAAAAAATAGAAGCTGACAGAATCCTGCTATTTCTGTAACGCCAGAGCTTTCTTTTTATATCATCCCCGTTTATCATAGATTGGTATAGCTGGATTAAAGACTCTCTTTGAATTGTGTAAAGTGTTGACTGGGTGTTCTTTGCATTCAGCCCGGAGTTCTTCGCACAAACTCTGAAGTCCTCTGAACGAATAGTGGAGTAGTTTTCTTTGCATTCGATGATGTTTTCTTGACTTTTAATGATGTTTGCGCTGAGTGTGACTGTCAGTGCGGCAGTTATGACTGTCAATGCGTCGCCTGCGGAGTTCTTCGCATTAATCGCGGTGATGTTCCGGCGACTTTTGGAGTTCTTCGCAGCACCTTTGGAGTTAAATGCGCAATCATCGGAGTAGTTCGAATCTCTTCGCGGGTTGTCTGAAGAAATTTTAAGGTAACTCGAATAATCTTGCCTGTATTTCGATAGAAATGTTTTTTGAGTTGGTGTCTGTCAGCCGACAGATCAACTGGTGAAACCAAGTACATTTGCCAACTTGTCAATCACCTCATTCACATTCTCCTGGGTAAAACAAAGCGGCGGCTTCGATTTAATTACATTGTCGAAAGGCCCGTCGGTGCTGGTGAGGATAAACCGGTTTCGCAATCCATTTTTCACTTTTTGTGCGAGAGCAGTATCGGGCTCCAAAGTCAGCCGGTCTTTTACAAATTCGAAACCGATAAAAAGCCCCGAGCCGCGCACATCGCCAATATACTCGTATTTTTGCTGAAGTTTTCTTAGTTCCTGCAAATAATAATTACCAACGGTTTTTGCATTTTGTTGCAACTGTTCCTCTTCAATAACATCCAGTACTGCCTGCCCTATGGCGCACGAAACCGGGTTGCCGCCAAACGAGCTGAAAAATTCCATGCCGTTGTTAAAAGCATCGGCAATTTCGTTGGTGGTAACCACTGCACCAATTGGGTGCCCGTTGCCCATTGGTTTGCCCAGAATCACGATGTCGGGGACCACATCGTGTTGTTCGAAACCCCAGAACACATTTCCCAACCGTCCAAAACCGGTTTGCACCTCGTCGGAAATGCAGACTCCACCCTGTTTCCTGACTGCAGAATAAATTTCTTTTAAATAACCTTTTGCCAGTGGCACCTGTCCGCCACAACCTACAATTGGCTCGGCAATAAAAGCGGCAATTTTTTCTTTCGAATTATTAATTTGATGAATGGCCTTTTGTGCATAAGAGAATCCTGCATCTTCATGCCTGAATTCACCCCGATAAGTGTCGGGTATTGGTAGAACCATAACATAATCTGAAGCTCCTTTTCCACCTTCCCCTGCAAATTTGTAGTGGCTTATTTCTATCGCCGAATTTGTATTGCCATGGTAGCCATGCTCGAGTGCAGCTATCTGGTTTTTACCTGTAAACGTGCGGGCCATCCTGATTGCCAAATCTGTGGCAGCGCTGCCCGAATTCACTAAAAAGACTTTACTCAAAGGCTTGGGAAAGTACTTTAAAAGGTTGGTCGTGTATTCATTTATCTGGTCGTACAAATATCTGGTGTTGGTATTTAGTTTAGCCATCTGTTTTTGTCCGGCTTCCACAACCTTTGGGTGCGAGTAGCCAACATGCGGAATATTGTTGTAAGCATCGAGGTATCTGTTGCCATATTTGTCGAACATATACTGAAATGCTGCCCGCTCCATATAAATTGGATTCTTGTAACTCACCGTAAAAATAGGATTAACCGATGAAAAATGCTCGGCTTTTACCTCCTCAACTGCCTTAACTTTCGGAATTGAAAATCCTGCAGCTTTGCGAAATTCATTTCTTGCAAAAACAGGATTAATGGTCACCCATTTTCGCAACAGTTCCCACGCTGGTTTTTCGCTTATTTGGATGTATGTGTTCTCCGGCCGTTGCACTCTTTCGTAAGCCGAATTACATACGCTGGTGACCAACCTTGCTGTTATCATCCAGTACAAAATATCAATCTCTTTTTCTTCGAGAGGTAGGATTTTATGGTACTCAGCGATGAACGGGCCGGCCCATTCAACTGGGTTTTCTTTTCCCAGTAAAGCATAAGCCAGGGCAATTGCCGGTTCGTTAACCAGGTGCGAATAACTAATGTCGCCAAAATCGATTAATCCTGAAATTCTATTGTTCCGGGTAAGCGTATTCCATTCATTGGCATCGCCGTGAATGATTTGTTTTCGTAATGATGGTAAAACCGGAAGCACATTTTCTTTGTATTGCTGAAAAACGTAGGATGCAATTTTTCGGTCGGAAGGATTTGAAATGTACTGAACGTATTTTTCATTCAACAGGAAATGCTGCAGGTCCCATTTAAATGTGCGTGCTTCAATTACGTAGTTACGAAAATCGCGAAGCAACAAATCTATTTCAGCCAGAAATCTTCCGAACGAATTAAAAAGTTCGGTTGTATGTTCCACATCGCCTAAAAATTCTCCTGCAACATAGGTTAGCAAACGGGCAACTTTTTTTGTGTTTCCCTCATTAAAAAGGGTTAATAATTCTCCATTTTTATTCCTGACCGGAGCTGGATATTTGCCGGGATTATTTTTTTGAAGGTGGATCAGCAACTCATTTTCAGCCTTAACAATATCGGTTTCTTCTTTTAAATTGGGATAAACCTTTAAAATGTATTTTTTTGAACCGGCTTCAACTAAATAGTTGACAATGTCGTAGCCAACCAGTTTTTTTATTACCGGGTTTGTGAGATTATATTCTTTTACAAGTAGTTCTTTCATAAAAAAAGGATATAATGCAAGATAAAAGTAAGAAAATGTGGTAAATAAAGAGAACCGGATTTAAACAGATTCCTCAGTTGTTTCTCTCCTTCGGAATGACAAATAGATGAAATAAGGAGGAGATGTGAGCTGTGGCGGTTGTACCGCCACAGCTCATATTTTATATAATCCCGAATGCGTTGTCATTCCGAACGAAGTGAGGAATCTGAATTAATAATTGTTTTCACGCAACCTTTTATGATTAATTACAATCTTAAAAATAAACTTCAAATGAAATTATGAAAAAGCTAAAATTCATTTTAATGATATTGCCACTGATAATTTTTGGTAGCTGTGAGAAAGATGAAGCATAGAAAATATCAAGGGAACTAACTTTTAATACTTCTGAAGGGATTATTGTTAATTACAATGAGATTCTCGCATATGATTCAGCTCAATATGTATTTCAATTAAGCGAACAGGCTTGGGAATTGATGAAAAGCAAAATTACTCCTATTTATCCAGATCCAAACTTTGGTTTTAACGTAATGTTAGATGATGTATTGATTTATAAAGTCTCTTATATTCCTGGTTATTATTCTTATAGTTATCCTGAGTTAATAAAATTTGAAGCAATTGACGATAATTGTATTGTATTGCGGTATGGTCATTATTTGGGAAACGAAGAGATTAATGACAATAGAGTAATAGAACTTCTTTCAAGAGACGGTAAATTAAAGACAATTGATTTACAGGTACAATAATTCCCCTATTTTCCCCATAGCCTCCGTGGCTTTCATTTCAATAAAAACATCTGTAATAGTATTGGTAAAGTGCGATGGTTTAATGTTTATTTCGATAATTTTTGCGCCGTTTTCTTTGGCAACTTCCGGTATTCTGGCGGCTGGCAGAACTTCGGCATTGGTGCCGATAATCAGAAAAACATCGGCTTTACCAGCTTCGTCGAACGAGCGTTTTTTTGCAAAATGGGGGATAGGTTCATTAAAGAAAACCATGTCGGGTTTTAGAATCCCTTTGCAAATGTAACAGGTTGGAGGCAGGTAGTTCAGATCGGCAAAACTGATGTCATATTCAGAGCTGCATTCGGTACAAACCAGTTGTTTGTATGTACCATGCAATTCGTAAACAAACTTGCTCCCGGCTTTCTGGTGCAGGTGGTCTATATTTTGAGTAATAATGGATTCCAGGAAACTGCGTTTTTCCATTTTTGCCAGTATCTCGTGTGCAATGTTTGGTTCTGCATCGCCTAGTTTATCGTAAAAAATCTCTTTTATTTTTTGCCACGATTGCAGCGGTTTTTTCCTGAAGAAGTCGATTTCAAGATAAACCGGGTGGGTAGTTTCCCATAACCCATCTTCGCCCCTGAATGGCGGAATTCCGCTCTCAACAGAAATGCCTGCACCAGTAAAAGCAACCGCATATTTTGCTTTACGGATGAGGTTGGCAGCCTGTTGGAGTTTTGCAGTTTCCATAGATATTAAAAGTCTCCCGGCAGTTATTTTTCTGCCGGGAGAATATGAAAGTATAAATTATTTCCTGAATTCGTTATTCGTCATCCGTAAGGTTCTTATTCACCGAAACCGTTGTGTCTTCGTTAAACCTGATTTTAAATCCCAGTTTTCTGAAAACCGATATCATTGGTTTATTGTCGCGCGTGGTTTCTGCAGCCAGTTTTTTAATGCCTCTCAATTTGGCAATTCCCAGGCAATATTTAGTCAGAATAAAGCCCAGCTCCTTTTTTTGCCAGGCATCGGTAATTAAAACGGCATATTCCATCACTTCCACATCCGGGTCGGCTATCAGACGTCCTACACCTATCAGTTTTTTCCGGCCTTCGTGTTCTACTTCTGCTACAATTGCAATTTCGCGGTCGTAGTCGATAAAACAGAACTGCGAAGCCACTTCATGTGAGTCGAAATAAAAATCGTAACGGAACCGGTGGTAGATTGAGTCTTTCGAACAACTTCCCAGAAGCTCAAGCCACATGGGTTCGTCTTCTGGTTTTATTGGACGGAGAATGGTTTCTGTTCCGTCCCGTAGTTTTGTTCTTGTAATCAGGCTTTCCGGGTATGGTCGCAGAATAAGATGGGAGTATTCTTTTGCCGGTTTTTCCATCACCTCTTCATCTACAACAATCCGTGCATCAAGTGCAATAACATCGGTTGGCGTTACAATTAGCGGGTTAATATCCAGTTCTTCAATTTCAGGATAATCGGCTGCGAGGTACGACATTCTGATTAGTACTTCAATAAGTTTGTCAATATTCTTAGGTGCATCTCCCCTCCATCCTTTTAATAATGGGTAAATCTGTAACGATTTTAACATTTGCTGTGCCAGCTGTTCATTTAACGGAGGAAATTCCAATCGTTTGTCTTTAAACAATTCGGCTGTAGTTCCACCCATTCCAACCAACATTACTGTTCCGAATACCGGGTCTTTTTTTGTGCCAATAATTAACTCGATACCATCTTTGGTGTCCACCATTTTTTGTACCGTAACACCATCTATTCTTGCATCAGGTCTTTTTTCGGTAGCTGTTTTAACCATGTTTCGGAAAGTGGCCCGTACCATCTCTTCATCTTTAATATTGAGTGCAACACCACCCACATCTGACTTATGGGTAATATCGGGCGAATAGATTTTTAACACGACCGGATACCCTTTTTCTTCCGCTACCCTCACGGCGTCATCTTCGGTAGCCGCTGGTGTTGGGTGTGTAGTGTCTATTCCGTAATCGTTAACCAGCATTTTCGAATCATCCTCGTTAAGGATTTTGGCTTTCGGGAAAACTTCTTTTAAGTATTTTTGTCGCAATTCATTTCTGTCGTAACCAAACGAAACAGGTACTTCACGAGGCGTTTCATACAACATTTCCAGGTTCTTCGAATAGTCGGAAAGGGTCATAAATGCTTTAATGGCCTGTTCTGGAGTTGGGTAATTCGAAATTCCGGCATTGTTAAAAATCTGAATTCCTTCGTGCATGCTTGCCCCTCCCAGCCAGGCAGCCATAATCGATTTTGTTGTTTTTGAAGCTATATTGGCAATTGTTTTTGCTGTTTCGGTCGGATCTGTCATTGCCTGCGGTGTAAGCAGTACAAGTGCAGCATCTACATTTTTATCTTCCAGCACAATTTCGGTCGATTTTGCAAATCGCTCTGGAGTGGCATCTCCCAACACATCAACAGGATTTCCGTGCGACCAGAACGGAGGTAAGTAGTCGTTCAGTTTTTGCATGGTTTCTTCAGAAAGTTCTACCAGCTTACCTCCGAGCGAAATCAGCGAATCGGTAGCCATAACACCGGGGCCACCGGCATTTGTTATAATGGCAAGCCGGTTACCTTTAGGCATTCGTTTTCTTCCCACCAAATCGGTAAAGTCGAAAATATTGCCAAAATCGGAAACACGGGCTATTCCGGCACGACGGAATACAGCATCGTAAATGGTATCTTCCGATGCCATAGCTCCGGTATGCGATGCAGCAGCAGCTGCCGACTCGGGGAACCGTCCCGATTTATATACAATAATCGGCTTCTCACGCGAAAAGGCCCTGGCAGCCGACATAAAGGTCCGTGCATCTGAAATTGATTCCACGTAAAGTACAATCGATTTAGTATTGGGATCCTGCCCGAAATAGTCGATTAGATCGCCGAAACTCACATCCATGGAGTTACCTATTGAAACGAAATTGGAGAATCCGATATTGGATTCGGATGCCCAGTCGAGTACCGACGTACAAAGCGCTCCTGATTGCGAAATAAAGGCAACATGTCCTTTTTTAGGCATAGTAGCGGCAAAACTGATATTCATATTATATCCCGGGACCAATATTCCCAAACAGTTCGGCCCGATAATACGCATATCAGGAAATTTATTCTTTTCTGCCTTTACCTGTTCTTCCAGGCACTTTCCTTCTTCTCCACATTCTTTAAATCCGGCAGACATAATTATAACACCGTGAATACCGGCTTCTCCACAATCTTTTACCAGTTGAGGCACCCATTTCCCGGCAGTCATAATAACTGCCAAATCAGGAGTTTTGGGTAAACTTTTTACATCGGGGTAACATGGAATACCAAATACTGCCTCGCGTTTCGGATTCACCGGGTAAACCACTCCGTTGTATCCTCCTCCCACCAGGTTACGGAGGGTAATTCCACCAACACTGTCAGGATTATTGGATACACCAATGAGGGCAATCCGTTTTGGCTTAAAAATGCTGTCTAATTTTTTTATGGCCATCTTGTTTCTATTTTGAGTAATTAGGTTAAAGGACTTTTAGTTTATAAACCATTATGTATCTGGTTTATTATGAGAGAGGCTGTCCAAAAAGTCTGTTAATTTCTTCCGGACGTCACCCTGAATAATATCAGGGTCTCTATTTCAGTAACTTAAAGATTCTGAAACAAGTTCAGAATGACGATAACAATCTTTTTGGACAGCCTCATTGAAGGTTAAATCATCCCGGATATGTTGATTTACTCTTCTTCCTTTTGCGCTTGTTTTACCATAATTGTAAGTACAGTTCCCACCAAAACCGCAATCCCGGAGATTGTAAAGGCCAGTGGAAAATTACCGGTATCGCCGAGTTTCCCTCCAAGTATAGGGCCGAGGAGTCCGCCAACGCCGTATGCCAGAAAAACATACGGATAATTCATCCCAACACTTTTAGCTCCGAAAGTATCGGCAGTATATGACGGGAACAGTGCAAAATTGCCACCAAAATTAAAACCGATTAATGTTGCTCCCAGGTACAGAAACATTTCATGGCCGGCCATAAAAGTGAACAGAATAACAATAATTCCCTGAGTCGCTGTCATTATTATGATAGAAGTTTTTCTTCCAATTTTGTCGCTGATTATTCCCCACGCTATCCTTCCTATTCCGTTTGCCAGCGAGAAAAATACTGCCATGGCCGTACCTGCAATCGCACTGGCTTCTGCTGATGATAATCCCTGGGCCATAAGGGCTTCCATCGGATATAATTTCATAAGTCCGATAGACATTAATCCGGCTCCGGCGCTAAATGTAAAGGTTAGAAATATGAGATAAAACTGTGGTGTACGGAACATTTCTTTACAGGAGAATTCCCACTCTTCACATGTTCCGCCGCTTCTTTTAAAAGCTTCGCCGGTATAACCAACAGGCACCCATCCTTCTACAGGGAACTTCATCCAGATACTCCCTATAATAACCATAATGGCAAATGCAACACCATAAATAATAAATGTTGTTGGTAATCCCATGTTGTCTATTAAGTGTCCCCATGCTCCTGCAAGTTTTACCCATAGCATGGCACCAAACCCAAATCCTGCAACAGCAAGTCCGGTTATCATTCCTTTCTTATCAGGGAACCATCGCATACCCACAGCAATAGGTACAACATATGCCAACCCAATACCTGCACCACCTATTAATCCAATAAATATGGTCAGCGGAATCAAGCCTGTTTTTCCGAATATTCCTGCAAGAATATATCCGGTACCCAGAACAAGGCCACCAATAAAAGCAAGCTTTTGAGGGCCCCAGGAATTAAGTCGTCGGCCTGCAAAAACCATTACAACTGCAAACGAAACTAAGCCAACAGCAAATACCAACTGGGTATTTGCTTTCGACCATCCGGCCTCTGTTAATGAAGGGGTAAACACTGACCAGGCGTAAATAGCACCTAAGGCAAGTTGAATAAGTATTGCACCAAGGATAACAAATCCCCGGTTAAAAGTTTTTTGATCATTCATTTCTTTCGGTTTTTTTGTAGTAAAAGAAAAAACACCTTCGTAAAGGTGTCTTTTCCAAATTATCAGGTTATCGTTTTACTTCTACCTTTGCTCCATCGATAATTTCATCTACAACTCCCGGATCGAGTAATGTAGATGTATCGCCAAGGTTGGTTGCATCGCCTTCACCAATTTTTCGTAGGATACGGCGCATAATTTTACCTGACCTTGTTTTAGGTAATCCGTTTACAATTTGTATCTGATCGGGTTTTGCAATAGGCCCGATAAATTTGTTAACGGTTGCCTTTATTTCAGCTTCTATATTTTCCAGTTCACCATCAGTTAAATCTTCGCAAATAACATAGGCATAAATACCGGCACCTTTAATTTCGTGTGGATAACCAACTACCGCCGATTCAATAACTTTCGGATGCTGATTAATGGCATCTTCCACTTCGGCAGTACCAATTCTGTGCCCTGAAACGTTTATAACATCATCAATTCTACCAATAATGCGGTAATATCCTTCTTCGTCGCGTTTTGCCCCGTCACCAGTAAGATAATAACCAGGGAACGACGAAAAGTAAGTTTGGTGGCAACGCTGATGGTCTCCCCATGTGGTTCTAAGCATTCCTGGCCACGGATATTTAATACATAAAATTCCTTCAACGCAGTTCCCTTTCAGCTCGTTTCCTTCATGGTCAAGCAATACAGGTTGTACTCCCGGTAACGGAAGGGTTGCCAGCGAAGGTTTTGTCGGGGTAATCCCCGCAAGCGGAGTAATCATTATTCCACCTGTTTCGGTTTGCCACCAGGTATCTACAATCGGGCAGTTTCCCTTGCCTACAAGGTCGTGATACCAGCGCCAGGCCTCTTCGTTAATTGGTTCACCTACAGTTCCCAGTACTTTCAATGAGCTAAGGTCGTGTTTAGTTACCCATTTGTCGCCTTGTGCAACCAGTGCACGGATTGCAGTAGGAGCAGTATAAAACTGGTTCACTTTGTATTTGTCAACAACCTCCCAGAACCTGCCGGCATCGGGCCATGTAGGAACACCCTCAAACATAATAGATGTGGCACCGGTTAACAACGGCCCGTAAACAATGTATGAGTGACCGGTTACCCAGCCAATATCGGCCGTACACCAGTATACATCGCCATCGCTGTATTGGAACACATTTTTAAACGTGTATTCGGCAAAAACCATGTAACCACCTGTGGTATGAACAACTCCTTTTGGTTTTCCGGTAGAGCCCGAAGTGTACAGAATAAACAATTCATCTTCGGCATCCATTGTTTCTGCTTTATTTTCGGTCGATACATCAGCAATTAAGTCGTGCCACCAAATATCTCTTCCATCTACCCAGTCAATGTCTTCTTCGGTACGTTTAAGAACAATAGAGCTTTTAACTGTCGGGCAATTGGTCATTGCTTCGTCGGCAATTTTTTTCAGAGGTATCGATTTTGTCCCTCTGTATCCGCCATCAGAAGTAATAACTATTTTGGTCTCTGCATCGTTTACCCGGTCGGCCAGGGCAGTAGCAGAGAATCCTGCAAATACAATTGAGTGAATTGCCCCGATACGTGCACACGCCAGCATGGCAATGGCCAGTTCAGGAACCATGGGAAGATAAATGGCAACACGATCGCCTTTTTCAACTCCAAGTTTTTTAAGTCCGTTGGCAAATTGTTTTACTTTATCGAAAAGTTCACTGTAGGTAAGTTTTATTTCCGGTTCTTTCGGATCATTTGGTTCCCAGATAATAGCAACCTGGTCTTTGCGCATAAACATGTTGCGCTCAAAAATATTTTCAGTAATATTTAGTTTCCCATTAACAAACCAATTTACATCGGGTGCACCATCACCTTTAAAACGCCAGTCGAGAACCTGGTCCCATTTTTTTTGCCAGTAATGACTTTCGGCAATTTTACCCCAGAATCCTTCAGGGTCTGCTACACTTTCTTTATATTTCTGAAAGTATTCAGCTAAACTTGTTATTTTATTCACCATAATAATAATTTTTTAAGGTTAAAAGATTGTTTATTCTATTTCAATTTTGATAATGTACGGATTTTGATATCGGTTCCAACTTGTAACTCATTCGTAATCTAACACCAGTTGAATATAAACTGAAATTCGACCTACAAATATTTGCTTCGTAAGAATAGTCGAAGGAAAGTTGATGCAACCTGTATTGTAAATTTAATTGAGTCAAATCGGTTAAATTTAATAACAAGGTATTAAATAAGGGTTTGAATGTACTACAAAATAAATTTTTTAAGAAAGATTTGGGTATATTATAAAACACACTGTTTGTGACTGTAAAACATATAGTTAATTTTGAAAGAGTAAGTATTTTTTTTATGTTCTTAGGCAGTCGGCCAATCGACCTTATTAAACTGTATTTAATTTTAGTTTAAAAATAGTTTTAGCCCCAATGCCAATATTAAAGCTATTATTAACTTTTTATAACAAAATTCTTTCTGAACGGGTGATTTCGTTTCTTTTTATAAATACGAAATTTTGTATCATGGTATAAAACATAAAAATATCTGAGAAATGTTATCGATTGGAAAGCTGGATTAAAGTAACTTCGAAAAAAAAAAGCGATGGCAATCAGTAATTTTAGCGATTTATTAAAAGCGGCCAAAAATCAACCAGAAAAACGGCTGGTGGCTGTAAACGGTGTTGATGAAAATACCCTGGAAGCTTTACACGAAGCCGTTGAACTTGGCCTTGTCAGCCCGATACTTACCGGCGATAGAAATAAAATTGAAGAAACATGCCGTAAATTAAATATCGATATGTCGGGCTACGAGATTCATCATGCCGGATCGTGGCGCGAAGCTACAGAAAAAGCAGTACAACTGATTCATGACGGAAAAGCTGACGTTTTAATGAAGGGATTGGTTTCTACAGACAAGTTTATGCGTGTTTTATTGAAAAAAGAATTTGGACTGGTTCCCTCGAAAGGTACCCTGAGCCATATTGCGGTGATGCATAATCCGAACTATCACAAGCTGATTGTATTTAGCGATGCCGGTGTAATTCCTTATCCCGATTTAAAACAGAAGATTTTAATGACCGGTTATTTGATTGAGGCTGCACATGGCTTGGGAATTGAGGAGCCCAAAGTTGCTGTAATTGCACCAACCGAGCAGATAATTATTTCGATTCCATCGTGCATGGACGGGGCTACCATTGCAAAAATGTCGGAGCATGGACAAATTGAAGGAGGAATGGTTGACGGCCCAATGGCACTGGATGTTGCATTAAACCGTGAAGCGGCAGATATTAAGGGATTTAAGTCGCCGGTTGTAGGAGATGCCGACTGTTTGCTGTTTCCAAATATCGATGCTGCCAATGTTTTTTACAAAACAAATTCGAAGCTGTGTAAAGCTGAAATGTCAGGTATTATTGCCGGAGCCAAGGTTCCTGCGGTAGTATCGTCGCGTGGCGACAGCGAAAAAACAAAACTGAATTCAATAGCACTGGCCTCGCTCATAAGTTAATTGCTGGTTTTTAAATTAAATATTGAAGTTTCACCAGTATTTATTAAATTCATATGATTAAAATTGTTTATTTCTAAGGAATCATATGGAACTCGCACTTTAATCATCGACTTTTGGGTTCAGATTAGACATGCTCGTTTCAATTTTGTAAATAAACAAGATAAAAATATACAGGACATTTAAATAATGCACCGTATTCTTGCCATAAATCCGGGTTCAACATCAACTAAGTTTGCTGTTTATTTTGGTGCCGAGTGTGTGCTGAAAAAGACAATTCGTCACCCTTTGGAACAGTTACTCAGGTATAAAAATGTAATCGGGCAGTTCGATTTTCGTAAAGGATTAATAATTGATGCCCTGGTTGAAGAAGGAATAGAGGTTGATTCGATTAAATATATTATCGGCAGAGGAGGATTAACCTATCCACTCGAATCAGGAGTTTACAGGGTTAATAACCTGATGCTTGAACATGTTCGCGAAGGAGTGCTAGGGCAACACGCCAGTAACCTGGGGCCAATGCTTGCCGACTATATTGCTTTGCAAATACCCAACGCACAAGCATTTATTGCCGATCCTGTGGTTACCGACGAGTTGGAAGATGTTGCCCGTTATGCAGGGCATCCGAAGTTTAAACGCCGCTCTATTTTTCACTCCCTTAATCAGAAAGCTACAGCCCGGTTTCATGCAAAAAAGGTTGGTAAATCCTATGAGGAACTTAACCTGATTGTTGCGCACCTTGGAGGTGGAATTTCTGTTGGCGTTCACAAAAACGGCCGGGTGGTTGATGTAAATAATGCTTTCGATGGAGAAGGTGCATTCAGCCCTGAAAGGGCGGGTACTCTTCCTGTTGGTCAGTTAATTGAACTGTGTTTTAGCGGCGAATATTCAAAAGAACAGGTTAAACGATTAGTAGTTGGTGAAGGTGGTTTTGTGGCTTACCTCGGAACAAATGATGCACAGGAGATTGAAAACAGGGCCAAATCGGGTGACGAAAAAGCAAAAGAAATTCAGGAGGCACTTTTTTACCAGGTTGCAAAAATGATAGGGGAGATGGCTGTTGTTCTCGAAGGTAAAGTTGATGCTATTCTGTTAACCGGTGGACTGGCGTTTAACAAAGAGCTTGAAAATTATATCAAGATAAAAGCCGGATTTATTGCCAAAATTTATACTTACCCCGGAGAAGACGAACTGGAAGCCCTGGCCATGAATGCCCTGCGTGTAGCAGGTGGTGAAGTGGAAGTTAAAGAATATAAAAAATAAAGTCCCTGCAATTTGCAGAGACTTTATCCGGAACAGAAACAAGAGGTATTTTATTTATTGTAAGCAAAGGTTTCAGTATAAGTGTGCTTTTTTTGTTTTTTATCAGGACACCAGCATTTTGTATCAACCATCCAGTCTTCAACTTCCAGTGGCTCTTCAACTGCCAGAACCAGGCATCCTTTTACAAGGCAATCGAACTGGATAGCTTTTAATACCTCAGCGTTTTTTCCGGCAAGGTTTGCAGCCAGGAGATGGTTTTCTTCTAACATCGTTTTTTCTTCTGTTACATCACCTTTACCTGTTATCCACGATTCAAGTGCCAACGGTTCTTCATCTTCTACTTTCAGGTAGCTTTCAATTTCAATATTCTTTAATATTTCTGAATTTTTTTTAGCTAATTGTTCTGCCAGGTAATCGAAATTGTTATTCCCGTTGTTTGCAACATTCCCGCCATTTTTCATCCATACTTCAACTTCCAAAGCATCTTCGTTTTCAACTGCCAGGTAATTTTCTGCCTGCCACTCGGCTTCAATACTTCTTTGAATTTCATTATTTTTCTTTTCATACAATGCTGCCAGAAAATCGTTACTTTTCCCGGTATAGCAGTTATTGTTCATTCCATCGAAATATTCTTCCTGAGTTTTTAATTCTGATAAAAAATCTTTGATTTCAATTTCAGGTTCTTCAACGTTTGCAAGATTGTTTATTACCTCTTTATAGGCTACCTGTTTGTTTACATTAATATAATGCTTCATTTTATCCACCTCAAGTTTCTGATTTGATTCGTTGATAAATGAAGCCTCTTTCGATTCCATAAAATCGATGGAAGAATTTTCTCTGGCTTCTGTTTCAGCATTGATAAGTGCAGCACTTAATTTATTTTGGTTAAAATATCCGAATGATTTTTCAGACTGGAAGAATGTGCTTTCCCAGAAATTTTTTCCGGATACAATAAATAATATACTACCAAAAACCAAAATTGAAACAAGCATAACTTT
>JBDLJS010000009.1:0-52933 GCA_039714235.1 Bacteroidota bacterium
TTACCGCCAATTGAATAAATGAAATTCTAATGATAAATTTAACTGAATATCCATATTTCGAAATTATTGGCTCATTATGCATTTTTATTATAGGAATTTACTTTGCTTGGGATTCATATAAAAATCAAAAAAGATTTAAATTAATATTGGCAATTCTTGCTGTTTTATATGGTGGATACACTAGTTATATATCCATAAAATCAAGTATAAATAATAAAAAAAGAGACAATCAAGTTGAAAATACTTTACAAGAACATAAAACCAAGATTGATGAAATATTAACTCTGGATGAAATAACAAAAATAGGTAATAAGGCATTTAGTGGAGACAGAAATTCTTTTTTGAAACTAAAGAAAATAACCGCTTCTTTTGGTGAAAAAAGAGATGCCGCTATAGTTGAATTAGATAAAATATATCGTCGATATTCAACTCGTTTATATTTAAATGGAGTAAAAATTGAGAAATATGATAAAAACAAAGAACTAATTGAGGAGAATGATATTAGTACTGAAACTTTAATTTCAATCTTATTATTAGATAGTCAATATTTATTTCGAGCTAGAAGTGCTCAATTGCTTAAAACGAGAAATGAGAAATTTGTCCACGAAGCTTTATTACTATCAATTTTTACTGACGACAATTTAGTTGTTATGCAAAATTCAATTCTGGCTTTTGAAAACTTAACAGGTTATAAAAATAGAGTTCTGCTTGAACCATATGGGAATTTAGGATTTTGGTATGACAATATGGACAATATTCAAAAATCAGTTTCTAAAATAAATAAAGTATCGATTCTTCCTTTGGATAAATACATGACTAGAATACTAACTAAGGTTAGACAAAACGAAAAAGAAGAAATGCTATACTGGTACTCTACAGGTTATGAAATGTGTGAATTAATTAATGAAAAAAAGAAAATTGAACCCAACAACTGGCGGTAACAAAGGTAGCTGATGCACAATCCCGTTTTTCTTTATTTTTCAATAATTCAGCCTTAGAATAACGCTTTTTAAGGCTTTGTCTTTTGTAGGTTTCTGTTTTAATTCAAAAAATAACAAGGCTGTAACCGGATGATTTGGGACCTGGTTTCATGTTTTGGCAGACGAATAAAAGAAATGGCTGTTTTAGCCAAACTGCTCTTTTACCACTGTAAATTCCAAACGCCCCATATCCGTATTAACAATGGATTTGGTTAATATTTTTATTACACGCATTTTAATGCAGAGTTTACCCAATATTTCATTATTTTCGGGCTATTAAACCTAACAACTGTGATCAAACTTATATCGTCCGTCATACTCCTGCTTCTATTGCTTCCGGCCTATTCATTTTCGGCCGATAAAATTAAAATTCACCAGTTAACCGAAGAAATCAGGTTCGACGGTAGACCCGATGAGCTGGCGTGGCAACTGGTTGAGGCATTCCCGGTTACCATGCACACTCCTGTTTTTCAGGGAGAGATAACAGAAGAAACAGTAATTAAAATTGCCTACGATAAAGAGTTTTTATGGGTGTCGGGTAAACTTCTGGTTAACGATCCTTCGAACATTAAGGCATCGTCGAAAAAAAGAGACGAAATGAGTGCCAACAGCGACTGGTTTGGCCTGGTGCTGGATACCTACAGCGACAACGAAAACGGGCTTGGTTTTTTTACCACGCCCACAGGTTTAAGAATGGATGCTGCCATATCGGACGATGCAGCCAGCCGTATGCCGCTTAATCCCGACTGGAACACATTTTGGGATGTAAAATCCACCCGCGACGAAAATGGTTGGTATTGCGAAATGAGAATTCCGTTTTCCAGTTTGCGCTTTCAGGCCAATGGCGGTGTTACCGAAATGGGGCTGATTATCTGGCGCTGGTCGGCACATAACAACGAGAATGTTACATTCCCTTCCATCGATCCGAAATATGGCATGTGGGCAACCTGGAAACCATCACTGGCACAGAAAGTGATTTTTGAAGATATAAAGCCGGCAAAACCGGTTTACCTGTCGCCGTATGTGCTGGGCGGATTTACCGAAGATAATTCTTTGAACGATGAAGAAACGGGGTATGATAACACAAAAAAGTTTACCCGCGAAATTGGTGGCGACCTGAAATACAGCCTCACCAGCAACCTGACCATGGACTTAACTGTAAATACCGATTTTGCCCAGGTAGAGGCCGACGATCAGCAAATTAATCTTACCCGGTTTTCACTTTTCTTCCCCGAAAAAAGGATGTTTTTTCAGGAGCGCGCCAGCATTTTTAGTTTTAACATGGGCGGACCAAGTAACTTGTTTTATAGTCGTCGGATAGGTTTGGATGACGACGGAAATCCTGTTCCTATTTATGGAGGTGCCCGAATGTACGGACGAGTTGGGAAATGGGACCTTGGATTTTTAAATATGCAAACCGCAAAAACCAGTGATGTGGTTTCTGAGAATTTTGGTGTTATGCGGATGCGTCGTCAGGTGATAAACCCTAACTCATATGTGGGAGGCATGCTTACAACACGAATCGGGACAAACGGCAATTATAATGTTGCTTATGGAATAGATGGTATTGTTCGGGTTTTTGGAGATGATTATTTAGAGTTGAAACTGGCCCAGTCTCACGAAACAGATGTGCAAAGCAAATTTTCGTCGCTTTCACCCACCCGGATTCGTATTGGTTGGGAAAGGCGCTCTGAGAAAGGATTGGGTTACGATTTATCTTTTTCGCATTCAGGAGATAATTTTAATCCGGGTGTAGGTTTTACAAGTCGCAGTAATTTTAGGACATTAAGGACTCAGGTACAATGGGGTTGGTTACCAGATGAAGAATCAAAGTTATTCAGTCATAATATAAGCTTACAACTATTCAATTTTTACAATTCTGTAACAGGTAAATTAGAGTCCGGTTCTTTTGGCCCAGGGTGGCAGTTTCAGACAAGGAATTTTTTTATGGGAGTTTTTCAGCTTAAGAGGATGGTTGAAAATGTCGATGAGGCATTTTCATTCTCCGACGATGTTGAAGTGCCGGCAGGGAGTTACAAATTTTATGGGTTTGAAGCCATGGGAATGACACCAATGACCCGCATGGTGTATGCTGAAATGATGTTCGAAGGCGGTCAGTTTTACGACGGTACCAGGTTCTCTGCAACCGTTTCACCATACATGAATTTATCGTCAAGCGTAATGATTACCGGAACATACCGGTTCGATGCCATTAATTTCAGTGAAAGAAATCAAAAAATGAACAACCACATTACCCGGTTGAAGTTTCAGTATATGTACAGCACAAAACTTTCGGCAAGTACTTTTGTGCAATACAATACATTAAATGCTGCATTTGTTGGTAATTTCAGGCTGCGCTACAATCCGCGCGAGGGCAACGACTTTTACCTTGTGTTTAACGAAATAAGAAACCTGAAACCCGAACTCGAAACACCAACTCTGCCCAACCTCGCCAACCGCACCATTTTACTAAAATATACCCATACGTTTATTTTATGATGTGATGTTTACTAAGGGTTTCACTCAAAATGAAGCCTTTACGACTGCAACTGCCTGGTTATTTACTTTGATAACCATAATTATTGTCTTAATTTTATTATTCAATAAAATCATGTTATAAATATTATTACACCATGAAAAAGATTCTGTTGTTCATTTCGCTAACCTTATTTGGAATCACTTCATTTTCTCAGATTTATGACATTGGATTGGGATATACCAGTAGTTCAATTTTGTATGGCGACCTCGGATATATCGCTGCCAATAACTTCGGTTTTTACCTTGAACTTGGGACGGAAGTTCCTGAGGGAGTAAAAAGTCAAAATGATAATGGAAACGTAAATTGGGAAGAAATACCGGAAGATCAGATCTCTACAGATTTTTATTATACCGTATACAATTTTGCAGCAGGTTATAAACTCAACTCATTCTTTTTGGGAGGTATCCTGGGATTCGCCCCTAAAACTACTTATCAGAGTTATAACGAAAATATCCAATTCGGAAACGATGGAACCTTATACAAAACCGCCTCAACAAACGAAGCTAAATTTAATGCTGGGATTAAAGCAAAGTATTTTTATCCGTTAGGAGGTAACAACGTGTTTGTTTCTCTCGGATTAAAAGCAACCATAATTGAAGGCTTAGGAGTAGCTCTTGGCGTCTCTTTCTGAAAATTGTATTTAGTAAACTGTGACTGAGACTGTAAACTGTGATTGAATTTCCCTAAAACTCTTAACTTTGCACCGCTAATTTTATAAATTAAATGGAAAGACGGGATGTAGAAATAATGGCGCCGGTAGGTTCGTACGAATCGTTAATGGCGGCCATACAGGGAGGTGCAGGTTCGGTATATTTTGGAGTGGAAAACCTTAACATGCGTTCGCGGTCGTCGAACAACTTTAACCTCGACGACCTGCGTAAAATTGTTGAAACTGCCTCTAAAAGTAACATTAAAACATACCTTACCCTGAATGTAGAAATATTCGAAGGCGAAATTGCCACCATGCACGAAGTGCTCGACGCTGCAAAAGAAGCCGGTGTTTCTGCAGTAATTGCTGCCGACATTTCAGTTATTCAATATGCCCGTTCCATCAACCTCGAAGTACATATTTCAACACAGGTAAACATTACCAACATTGAGGCGGTGAAATTTTACGCCAACTTTGCCGATGTTATGGTTATGGCCCGCGAAATGAATCTGGGCAGGGTTTGGGAGATTAGCGAGCAAATAAAAAAGGAGCAAATTAAAGGCCCGTCAGGCGAGCTGGTCCGAATAGAGATGTTCTCTCACGGGGCGCTGTGCATGGCAACTAGCGGGAAATGTTATTTGAGCTTACACGAAATGAACTCGTCGGCAAATCGTGGTGCCTGCCTCCAATCCTGCCGCAGGGCGTACATTGTAACCGATAAAGAAACCGGCGCTGAGCTGGAAATCGATAACGAATACATTATGTCGCCCAAAGACCTGAAAACTATTCATTTCCTGAATAAAGTTCTCGATGCCGGAGTTTCGGTACTGAAAATTGAAGGGCGTGCCCGTTCACCCGAATATGTAAAAACAACTGTTCAGTGTTATCGCGAGGCTGTTGATGCATATTTCGACGAAACTTTTACCGATGAAAAAGTTGGAGACTGGAATAAAAGACTGGCTACTGTTTTTAACCGTGGTTTCTGGGATGGTTATTACTTGGGACAACGCCTGGGTGAATGGAGCAAAAACTATGGGAACCGGGCTACAAAACGAAAATTGTACATTGGAAAGTGTACCAACTATTTCAAAAAAATTGGAGTGGCCGAGTTTAAATTAGAAACCAATAATCTGAAAGTGGGTGAGGAGGTAATTATTACCGGCCCCACAACCGGGGTAGTTCAGACTACTGTAAAAGAAATCAGGTTCGATTTAAAACCAGTGGACGAAGGATTAAAAGGGCAACGGATTTCTGTGCCGGTTGACACGGTTACCAGGCGTGCCGATAAACTTTTTAAAATGGTTGATGCTAAAGAGGTTAAAGAAAGAAGATAGTTTTAAACTTATGTTTTTCTTTTTCGTAAAAACAACTTAACTTAAAGGCTGTTAATTTAAGTAATGACGCTAAAAAAATTAATCCTGGCTTCTTCCATTCTTTTTGCTGTAACTATTTCAGCAAAAAGTCAGAATATTGGATTTCGTTTTGGCGTAAATTCCGGAATGTTTATTACCGAACTGGGAGAGTCAGACGTGCCACATCCCGATGCATTACTGGCAACCCCGGCATTAAGCACCGAAAAATTTACTCCACAACCCACAATTGGGATTGAAGGTGAAATTTTATTTGAACTTTCCCCCTCATCCTATTTTGGCGTTGAAGCAGATTATTCAAGACTGAAGGGTTTTAACGATTCCCCGCCGGTTTATAACTATTACCTTACACCTTATAACCCAACCGGGCAGGGTAATTATACCACCGGCCCTGTGGCATTTAATACAACATTAATAAATGTGGCTGTAAACTGGAAATATTTCTTTTTTAAAGAATCTTCTTTACGACCGTTTGTAAAATTAACAGGTGTAGTGGCATTTGTGGGTACCGACTTTACCGATAAAAGCGATACGGTTGTATATTATGCCAGGGGAACTTCAAACAGCGAAAAAGGAAAATGGCCGGCATTTCATGTAGGTGGCGGACTGGGTTTTGAATATAAAATTACCGACAATGTTTCGTTCCAGGCTGATGGAACACTTACCGTTATCAATTCAGATATTATTAACGGTGTCCCCAACTTTACCTATCTGGTTGAGGATGAGAAAGAAATCCTGAAATACCACAAACGTCCTTCGTTAAATGCACAAATTAGTGTCGGTTTGGTTTATTACATAGAAACAACAAGGCCTTCAGCCGGTGCTAAAGAAGGCAAACGCGGAAGAGTTCATCCAAATCTTCCGTTCTACAGGATAAAAAAATAGCTTAATACTAGTTTCGTTTTTAATAATATTTTACATTTGCAAATGTATGAACATTTGAACAAATATGAATTTTGAAATTAATCATTCAAGCCCGGTTCCCCTTCATTTTCAGGTAGAAAAATTGTTGCGCAATTTAATTGAACTGCCTGAATATCAGAAAGGGGAATTTTTACCCGGTGAGCTGGAGCTGTCTAACAAACTGGGAGTTAGCAGAAATACAATAAGGCAGGCAACCAACAAGTTGGAGTACGAAGGATTAATAGTGAGGAAAAAAGGATATGGGACCAAAATAGCTGAAAAAACGATAACGACTCAATTGGACAACTGGCATTCGTTTACCCAGGAAATGAGCGAAAAGGGAGTTTTGTTTAAGAATTACGTTATAACAGCTGAATTTGTTGAGATAACTGAAAAAATCGCTGTATTTTTTAATGTCGGTAAAAGTATGAAGGTGCTGAAACTTACGCGTTTGCGTGGCGATAAGGATTATCCGTTTGTATGTTTCGAGAGTTACATCCATCCCAGAATTGGTGTTTCGGAAAATGAAGATTTTGAACAACCACTATACGAACTTCTTGAGAATAAGTACAAAACCATTGTTGCAGTTTCGAAAGAAAAGATAAGTGCAAGGCTGGCATCTAAAATAACAGCTAAACGCCTTAAAATAAAAAAGGGCGAACCTGTTTTGATACGCGAACGATTTGTAAGCGACCCGGGAAACAGACCGGTTGAGTACAATATCGGGTTTTATGCGGCAGAAAAATTTACATATTCAATTGAAATCAAACGATAACGTGGAAAAAGTATCGGTGGGAATTGATATTGGCGGCAGTCATATAACTTGCCAGCTTTTCGATTTGAATTCGAATAAGTTGGTTGAAGGAACTAAAATTCGTATAACGGTTGATGGCAACGGTTTAAAAGAATCTATTCTTGGAAGCTGGGGAAAGGCCATTCAAAGAACCATTTCTCAAACTGATAAAAATAAATTAGCCGGTATTGGTTTTGCAATGCCGGGACCGTTTGATTATAAAAACGGAGTTGCATGGTTCGATAAAAAAGTCGGAAAGTTTCACAGTTTGCATGGCGTCAATGTAAAAACTGAACTTCAAAAAAGGCTCGATTTGTCTATCGGATTTCCTTTCAGGTTTCTTAACGATGCGGTTGCCTTTGCTGTTGGCGAGTCGAATACAGAGTCGGTTTCAATGTTCAGGCGAGTTCTGGTATTGACACTGGGTACCGGTTTTGGCTCAACTTTTATCGAAAACGGGCTGCCGGTTGCCGGAAAATACGGAATCCCGGATGACGGATTTCTATATCACGTTCCTTTTAAAACCGGCATTGCCGACGAGTATTTTTCAACCCGTTGGTTTCGGAATGAATACAAAATAAAAACCGGAGAAGAAATATTGGGTGTAAAAGAACTGGCTGATATTGCTGAGAAAAATGATAAGGTATTAAGCCTGTTCCATGAATTCGGGAAAAACCTTGTAGATTTTTTAATTCCCTGGATACAGGCATTTAATGCTGAATGTATTGTTTTGGGCGGAAACATTTCAAAGAGTCTCGCCTTGTTTGAAAATAAGATGGCAGAAAATCTCATAAATAATAACCTGAAAGTAAATATTTGTAGATCGACTCTCGATGAAGGAGCTGCATTAACCGGCAGCGCCAGGCTTTGCGATGATGAATTTTATAATAATATAACTTTTTAACTGGATGAAGAAGATATTTTTAGTTTTAAGCATTATTGGGTTATTGGCATGTAACAATACACCTGAAATAGAGTCTGAATTTAATGCTGTGCAGTTTGTCGATCCGCAAATTGGGTCGGTTCATGCCCGTTGGTTTTTTTACACTCCCGCAGCATTGCCGTTTGGTATGGCAAAACTTGCCCCTCATACCAATGCCTACGAAGGCCCGGGAAGCTGGGCCCCGGGAGGTTACGACAGTCGCCATAACTCGATTGAGGGTTTTGGTCACTTCCACGAATTCCAGGTGGGAGGCGTGGTGGTTATGCCAACCGTAGGAGAACTAAAAACTGTTCCGGGTTCGCTGGAGAATCCCGATGAAGGCTACCGCTCGCATTTCGATAAAAATAATGAACATTCGGAGCCCGGATATTATTCTGTTCTGCTAAAAGATTACAATATTAAAGCCGAACTAACAGCCACCGAAAGAGTTGGATTTCACAGGTATACATTCCCCGCATCGAAAGAATCGAGGCTGATTTTCGACATTGGCCATAAGCAAGGAGAGAGCAGCGATGTAACCGAGGCCTTTGCTCAATTGGTAAACGATAACGAGGTGGAAGGTTTTGTTGAAACCTACCCTGAATACGCAAAATTCTGCGATCCGGGCAACCGTGTGAAAATGTATTTTATTGCCCGGTTGAGCAAATCTCCTGCAAGTGTCGGTTCATTTGTCGATAATGATGTTTCTGAAAATACCTCCTCAACCAACGGAACTAAAAATGGGTTATACCTGACCTTTGAAACTGCAGCAAACGAGGTGGTAGAAATGCAGGTGGGATTGTCGTACACCAGCATTGAAAATGCAAGGTTGAATCTAAAAACTGAAGCAACTGACGTTTCTTTTGATAAGGTACATTCGGCTGCAACTGAAAAGTGGAACGATATGTTAAGCCGTATAAAAATTGAAGGTGGCCGTCAGGAAGATATTATAAAATTTTATACCGGTTTGTACCATGCTTTGTTGGGACGCGGCCTTGCCAGCGATGTTAACGGGCAGTACAAACTAAATGGCGAAGGTATCGGGCAAATTCCTTTAGATGAAAACGGAAATCCCAAACATAAACATTTTAATACCGACGGAATGTGGGGTGGTTTTTGGAATCTCAGCCAGCTATGGTCGATGGCCTACCCTGAACAAATGAGCCGATATGTGCAGTCGAACATTGATTTTTATAAAGAGACCGGGTGGCTGCACGATGGCGAAGCTGCAGGCTCCTTTACCAACGGTGTGCAAACAAATTTTCAGGGACTGCTTATTGCTGCAGCTTACAATTGCGGGCTTCGTGATTTCGACTGGGAGACCGGTTACGAAGCGGCACTGAAAAATGAAATTGAGCACCGGGGCAGAACCCTTGGCAACGGAAAATACGACATGCACTGGTTTAAAAAGCTGAAGTATGTGCCTTATGTCGATACCACAATTTCAAACGGCTGGGTATTTAACTTTGGGGCATCGCACACGCTCGAGTATTGCTTCAGTTCGTACGCCGTAGCTCAAATGGCAAAAAGTCTTGCGAAGGATGATGATTATAAAAAATTGACAGAACAGGCCAGTTACTGGAAAAATATTTTTGATGACGAAACTAAATTTATACGTCCAAAGCTTCCTGAAGGGGAATTTATTTCAGATTTTGACCCCATGAAACCCTGGGCAGGATTCCAGGAAGGAAATGCTTACCAGTTTACTTGGTTTATACCACACGATCCGGCCGGGTTGATTGATAAGATGGGAGAGAAACTATTCAACGAACGTCTGGAAAGAGCATTTACCGAAAGTCAAAAATCCTTATTTGGAGGAGGGAAAGAAATTCACAGTTTCTCAGGTGTTCAAACATTGTACAACCAGGGGAACCAACCTTGCCTGCACCAACCGTGGCTGTTTAACTATTCGGGCAAACCGTGGCTTACACAAAAATGGACCCGCACAATTTGTGACGAATTTTATGGCACAGAACCTTTGCATGGTTATGGGTACGGTCAAGACGAAGACCAGGGACAACTTGGTGCGTGGTATGTTATGGCAGCTCTGGGATTATTTGATGTTCAGGGACACGCTTCGGCAAACCCAACCTTTCAGTTTGGCAGCCCGCAGTTCGATAAGGTCACCATTCAGCTTGAAAATAATCCGATGAAAAAACTGGTTATCGAAACTGAAAATAATTCCATGGAGAATAAGTATGTAAGGGGAGTTCAGTTTAACGAAAAAACAATTGAAAATTGCTGGATAAACCGTATTGAATTAATGGAAGGTGGAACACTTAAATTTACAATGGATTCAATTCCAAATAAGAACTGGGGGGTGGAAATTCCGCCACCTTCGATGAGTACAGAATAAATAAATATACTGCGAAGACGCTGAGACGCAAAGAAAAACAACTTTGCACTTTCGCGGTAAAAAACAATTTTATATGAAAGTATCAGTATTAGTTTTTGCTTTAATAGTAATTCTTAGTTGTAGTCAAAAACAACCTCAAAACCAGAATTTACAACAACAAATTCAATCGAACGAGTACTTCGCTTTCACCAAACAAAAAGCCCTTGATATTGTAAAAACAGGGTTTAATGCCGGCGATGGCTATGGCGAGGTCTGGATTCGTGATTACAACACTTTTATTGAACTGTCGGCAGAGGTTTATCCTACCGAAACGCTAAAAGAAAACATGCTTGTTTTTTTCCGCCTGCAAGGTGACGACGGAAATATTATCGATGGTTTTATTCCAAGAGAGAAAGCAAAACCAACCGAAGGGGGATACGATTTTATTTTTACTGACCTGGAACCCAACTACGCAGGCCATAAAAATACGGTTGAAACCGACCACGAAACATCGCTTGTTCAAACTGTTTATAAATATGTTACCAAAACTGGCGACACAGAATTCTTAAAAGAAAAAGTAGGCAACAAAACAGTTGTTGAACGATTGGAATGGGCAATGGAATTTCTTTTAAAACATAGATGGAGCGAAGAGTTTGGATTAATCTGGGGAGCAACTACTGCCGACTGGGGAGATGTTCAGCATTGCCATCCATGGGGTGTTTTTATTACCGAAGACACCAAATACTGCCTCGATATTTACGACAATGCCATGTTGCTGATTGCACTTGATAACCTTATGGAACTGGTGCCTTCTACAAAAGAAAAATGGCAGCCCGTCAGAAACAAAATTGCAGAAAATTCCATGAAACATTTGTGGGATGAAACGAATCAAAAGTTTATCCCACATGTTTATCTCGATGGTTCGCCTTTCCCCGATGATTTTAACGAGAACGAAATATTTTACCACGGCGGAACAGCCGTTGCTATCGAAGCAGGTTTGCTTTCAAAAGAGCAGATTAAAGTTTCACTCAATAAAATGATCGAGAATGTAAAAGCATCAGGAGCCGGGTCAATTGGATTAACCATGTATCCGCCTTATCCTGAAGGCTCGTTCGAAAACAAAGGAATGTACCCCTACGGCTATCAAAATGGTGGCGACTGGACATGGTTTGGCGGCCGGATGATTCAGCAACTTATTAAATACGGTTTTGTGGAAGAGGCTTACGAAACAATGCAACCCATGGTAAAACGGGTGAAAGACAACGATGGTTTTTTCGAATGGTACACGGTTGATAACAAACCCGAAGGCTCGGGTACTTTTCGGGGCTCGGCAGGTGTTCTTTACCAGGCTATTCTGATGTTTGAGGAATTCGCAAAAAACAATAATTAAATGTATTTCAAAAAAAAAATATTAGTACCTGTTTTTGTTGCTTTTATTTCGCTTTTCGCGGCATGTTCGTCACCTGTAATTCAGGATAAACCAAATATCATTTTTATAATGTCTGACGACCATGCATATCAGGCGTTAAGTGCATATAATTCCGGTTTGATTGAGACTCCAAACATTGACAAAATTGCCAGTGAGGGAATTATTTACCAACGCGCTTTTGTAACCAATTCAATTTGTGCCCCAAGCCGGGCAGTAATTTTAACAGGTAAGTTTTCGCACCTTAACGGTGTTAAGGGGAACAAAGATGTTTTTGATGGGAGTCAGCAAACTATACCAAAAATATTTCAGCAAAATGGGTACCAGACAGCAATTGTCGGGAAATGGCATTTAGAAAGTGAGCCAACCGGATTTGATTACTGGAATGTTCTGCCTGGTCAGGGAGATTATTACAATCCTGATTTTATAAAAATGGGGAAAGACACGGTTTACAAAGGTTATGTAACCGATATTATTACAGAGCTTTCTAAACAATTTTTAAACAACCGGCAAAAGGATAAACCTTTCTTTTTAATGATGCACCACAAAGCTCCTCACCGGAGTTGGATGCCGGCAATCAGGCATTTAAATGAAAAGGATGGAAATTTTACAATGCCCAATAATTTCTACGACGATTATTCAGGCAGGGAACCGATTGCAAAAGGAATGGCACTAACCATAGATAAATACCTGCAACTGAACTTTGATTTTAAATTGCCGGTTGATTCTAATAAACCACATGATACGGGTTGGTTTTACGACGAAGTTGTGAGAAAGCATGCCCGTTTCTCTGATGAAGAGCGCGAAGCCTGGGATAACCGGTATAACCGCGAAAAAGAAAAATATGAAGCTGTAAAAGATAATCAGTCGGAGTTAATTCGATGGAAATACAATCGGTATATTGAAGATTTTACAAACTGTATTAAAGCAGTTGACGAAAGTGTAGGAGAGATAACCGGCTGGTTGGAAGAAAATGGATTGGCAGAGAATACAATTGTGATTTATACGTCAGACCAGGGCTTTTTCCTGGGGGAACACGGGTTTTTCGATAAAAGGATTATGTACGAAGAAGCATTTCGAACACCCCTGCTTATTAAATATCCCAATGAGATTGATAAAAATTCAAGTTCAGAGCTACTTGTCCAGAATCTCGATATTGCCCCAACGTTACTCGATTTGGCCGGAGTTGAAATTCCTGATGATTTGCAGGGCAGGTCGTTACGCAAAACATGGTCTGAAGATTCAGTAACCTGGAGAGATGCTCTATATTATCATTACTACGAAAAAGGATTTCTGGTAAGCCCTCATTACGGAATTCGAACAAAGCGTTACAAACTGATTCATTTTTACGATGAAATTGATTCGTGGGAATTGTTCGATTTGCAGGAGGACCCAAAAGAGATGAACAACCTGGTTTCTAATCCAGAGTATTCCTCTATTGTCAGGAATTTAAAAGAACAACTGTCCGCCATTCAGGAAAAATATAAAGACAATTCTTTTGATAAAAAGTAACAGATAGTAATTTTAAATAAGAATGATAATCATGAGAAAATATATTTCAACTTTAATACTATTAATATTTGGCACTACTCTTTTTGCCCAAACCCCTTCGTTCGAAAACACCCTGCTGGTAAACGGATTCTCACAAAAAGTTTCGGGATACGATTTTAGTTACCATTCGTCGGTACCTGGCGCAAAAGAGTGTATGATTGTTCGGGCAAATAACGGAAAATCATTTATGGAATGGGAAACAGAAACTGTTCCTGCAAATGTAGAAAACGAGTATGTCACTTTTATCTGGCTGGCCGGGTTGGGTTCTTCTCCAGGCCGTGCAAGGTTCGACCTCCAGGTAAACGGCGAAGATAAATTTGAGTTTTGGGCTGACGGCTTAAACGAATGGGAATACGAGTTGGATGACGGCTCTACGCTTTCTTTTCAGAAAGATATGATTGACCAGCATGGTGACCGTTTTGGGTTTATGTACTTGAAAATTCCTTCGGAAAAAATAAAAAAAGGTGAACCGCTACGGTTAAAAGTTACCGGCGGGAAGTTTGATAAATCGTCGTGGTACATGACATTTAAATTTAAGGTGAAAAGCGGATTGACCTTTAAAAGTTTCCCTGCCATTGTTGAGACAAACGGAAAACAAAGCCAGTTGGGTGTAGCCTCTGTTTTGCATTTTGGAAAACCTGCCAAAGCTAAAATCTATATTGAAAATGAATTGATTAAAGAAACCGAACTCAACTTTGGCTACAATTATGTGCGGATTAATTTACCTCTGGTTGAAAAGAGCAAAGATGTAAGTTACAAGCTGAAAATTGATGATTTTACCGAAGAGGGGACTGTCACTTTAAATCCGGTGAAAAAGTGGAGGGTAAATTTTGTGCAGCATTCTCATACCGACATTGGTTATACACGCTCGCAAACCGAAATACTGGCCGAGCATTTACGTTACATCGACTATGCCCTTGATTATTGCGACAATACCGACAACTATCCCGAAGAAGCTAAATTCCGCTGGACATGCGAAGCTACCTGGCCGGTTAACGAATATTTAAGAAGCAGGCCTGAGTCGCAGGTTGAAAGATTTAAAAAACGTGTTGCCGAAGGACGTATTGAACTGGCCGGAATGTATTTTAATTTTGACGAACTGCCCGATGAACAGATTCTGGCAGCTTCGTTGCAACCCTTAAAACATTTTCGTGAAAAAGGATTGGATGTAAAGGTTGCCATGCAAAACGATGTAAACGGAATTGGCTGGTGTGTGAACGATTATTATCACGACCTGGGAGTAAAATACCTGAACATGGGAACACATGGGCATCGCGCACTAATCGCTTTCGACAAGCCAACCCTGTTCTGGTGGGAATCTCCCTCCGGGAAACGGATGCTGGCATACCGCGCCGAACACTACATGACCGGCAACACGGTTTTTAAAATTCACACAGAAGATTTTATCCGTTTTGAAGATGAGTTACTTTCATATTTAATAAACCTGGATAAAGAGGGTTATGAATATGATCTAATATCCATTCAGCACTCAGGATATTTAACCGATAATGCACCACCTTCAACTCTGGCATCAAACATGATTAAGCAATGGAACGAAAAATACACTTGGCCAAAATTAAAAACAGCTACTGCATCAGAGTTTTTCGAGGAGATGGAAACAAAGCACGGCGAAGAATTTCAGGTTATCCGTGGTGCATGGCCCGACTGGTGGACCGACGGATTTGGTGCATCGGCACGTGAAGTTTCTGCCATTCGCATCGCTCAAACCGATTTAATTGCCAATGCAGCCGGATTAACAATGGCTGCCTTGCAAGGCTCAAAAATGCCTGACAAAATTATCGACAGAATAGAAACCGCCAACGATGCACTTCTTTTTTACACTGAACATACTGTTGGTTATCACGGCAGCGTACGTGAGCCGTTTTCAAAAAATACAATGGAACAACGTGCCCTGAAAGAGTCGTATGCATGGGAGGCTGGCCGGCGTACAAAAATGATTGGAGAAGAGGCAATGGGGTTGTTGCAAAGCCATGTAACCCGCGAAAAAGAGCCATCGTTATTGGTTTATAACACTTTAAACTGGAAAAGAAGCGGGCTGTTTACGGTTTATGTCGACCACCAGATTATTCCCCGTTATAAAAATTTTAAAATTATCGATAAAAACGGAAATGAAGCTTTTGCTCAACCTGTTGAACACCACTCTGACGGAACATATTGGGCAATATGGGCAAACGATATGCCTGCTTTTGGATTCAAAAAATATATTATCAAAACAGATGTGGACGAAGAAGTTCATATTGATAAAGTTGATGTTTCGAAAACTGAAATGTTCGAAAACCAGTGGTATAAAATTATAATCGATAAAGAAAAAGGGGCTGTTTCAAGTGTAATTGATAAAAAACTTGGTAAAGAACTTATTGACAGCAATTCAGAATATAAACTGGGTGAATTTATTTACGAAATGCTTGGCACCCGATCACAGATGGAATCGTTCAGGTTAGACGATTTTACCCGCGAACCACTGGAAGATGTCTGGCTCGATAATTACGAGGAGGGAAAAATATGGAATACAATCAGGTTTAAAGGAAATACAAAAGCTGCCATTAACGATGGAGACTATACGTTTGAAATAAGGTTATTCAACACATCGAAACGGATTGACCTTTATTATTCAATCGAAAAGAAAATGGTAACCAATCCGGAAGGAATTTATGTTGCATTTCCTTTTGCCATGGAGAATGGCGAGCTGGCGTTTGATGTGCAGGGCGGTGAAATAAGGGCCGGGATTGACCAAATTCCGGGCTCGGCCAACGACTGGAATACGGTTCAGAATTATGCCCGGTTAAGCAACCAAAATTCGCAGGTATTGTTAAGCTCGCAGGAAATACCGCTTATGCAGTTTGGAGGAATTAACACGGGGCGGTACAAAGCAGGTGCAAAACCGGAATCTACTCATATTTTTGGCTGGCCCATGAACAATTATTGGACTACAAATTTTAATGCTGAGCAACACGGTGGAATCAACTGGACTTTTACTCTTTCCAGCTCTGACAACAACTTTCAACAGGAAGCTACACGTTTTGGTTGGGGGAACCGAATTCCGTTTCTTACGCGTGTTTTACCGGGAGGTGGAACAGGCGACGAAAATTGGAAGAGTTCATTTATTACAGGCTGGCCGGAAAATGTTTTGGTTGTGAGTTCTTTCCCCGATGTGGATGGTAAATCTGCAATTATTCACTTGCGCGAGGTGGCAGGCGAAAAGGCAACGATAGTTCTAAAGAATGGGACAACCGGAGAAAATCTGATTTTAAAACAAGTAAATGTATTAGGTGAAGAGTTGAAAAATGACTCCGCAGAAATCGAGCCTTTCGGATCGAAATTTATAAAAATTGAATTCTAATTTCTGAAAATAAGAAAGCAGTGGTGGATTCCACTGCTTTCCCTTTGAAAGACAAACAACTAATGACCTTTCCAAACTTTGTACAAATTCTTTCAATCAACCCCTTAAGTAAGTATAGTAATACAAAGTTGTATGCGGAGTTACGAAATCCAATTGTGATTGTTACATAATGGAAGCCATTTAACACTTTTTAACCGGGATTATTTTTTTGCATAAAAAACCACTGCAAAGTACAATGGTTTTTATTTTTTAATTTATAAATCAGAGCGTTTTAAAAACTTTCTCCAGCAATTTTTTGGTGGCAACTACGCCTTCTTTCTCAGAGAGTTCCTGCCCCTCATATTCAATACCAACAAATCCTTTATACCCGGCATCATCAACAATTTTCATTAACCGATAGTAGTCCATGTTGGCCTCGTCGCCATTTTCATTAAATACATTCGATTTCGCACTAACTCCTTTGGCATAAGGCATTAACAGTTCAATCCCTTTGTAGCGGTCGTAACTTTCGCCGGTTTGGCGGTTTATAATAAAGTTGCCAAAATCAGGCAGGGTGCCAACACGTCTGTGGTCGACCATTTCCATTACACCGACCAGCCATTCGCCATTGCTCGAAAGCCCGCCATGGTTTTCAACAATAACGTTAATCTTTTTAGAATCTCCATATTCACAAAGCATTCTTAATCCATCGGCAGCCAGTTTTTGCTGCTCTTCATATTCACCACGGCTTCCGGCATTTACCCGAATTGAGTGACAGCCAAGAAATGCAGCTGCATCAACCCATTTTTTGTGGTTCTCAACCGTTTTTATCCTTTCGGTCTTTTCGGGATGCCCCATCATTCCTTCACCATCGCACATGATAAGAATATTCTCCACCCCCTCGTTTTTGCAAATCTTTTTCAGCTCGGCAAGGTATTTTTCGTCTTTGGCTTTATCTTTAAAAAACTGGTTAACATACTCAACTCCTTCGAGCCCCAGTTTGCGGGTAATCACTGGAAATTCAAGGTTAGTCATTTCTTTGGCAAAAAGTGCCTTGTTGAACGACCATTCAGCCAGCGAAATCCTGTAGCGCGGCTTACCCCCCGGCAAGTTTGCCAATACCGGAGAAGTCAATATCGTTCCGGCTGCTGCCGCGGCAGTTGTTTTTAGAAAATTTCTTCGATTTGTATTCATCTCATTAAGTTTTAATTGATTTAAGTTTTGATAAATTTATGAATTAATACTATTTAAACAGTATTTAGATTCTGAAGAATATCTTTTTTCGGAACAAATAATAACACATCAGCCACTCGAGTCCGAGTATTATTAACGCAGTAAATAATTTGGCAACAAATTCGGGTGTGTTAAACCATTCCAGAAATCCATGGGTAAAAATACCCACAAAAGCATTAAACCATTGTCCGCCAACGGTATTCGAAAACATGTAAATAAAAATTGAATTGGTTCCCATAATTACAAAGGGAAATATCCAACCATTAATTTTCTTAATATCGATTAACCAGTAGCTAAAAGCCAAAACCAGCAGTGCCCAGCCTCCAGATGCCAAAACAAACGACGAAGTGCAGATTCTTTTAATAATAGGAGTGATGGAAGTCCAGTCGAGGAAGTAGCCTGCTGCCAGAATAATAGCACCGGCAACAGCCATTAATTTTATTTTTTGATTTCCGGTTTTCTTCGACATAAGTAATTGTCCGGCAACAACGCCCCAGATGGTATGGGCTGCAGTAGGAATGAAGTTAATAGCTACCCAGCCTCCACCGTTATTAATTTTTCCCATGAGTACCATATCCATCCAGCTTCCAAAATTGTGGTCTTTAACAAAAGGCTGGTTGTAACCTTCGAGTGGGAAGGTGCGGTATAAAATTTCGGTAAGTAGTAAAAGCCCGATTGAAATAATTATTTGAACCGACCATTTGTACCGCATTAAAAAGTAAGCAATAAGAATGGTGACCGAAAGTTGTGAAAGTACATTCCAGAGCTCCCAAACCAGTTTTCGGTTATAACCGCAATGCAATCCAACACCAAACGCCAGTAAAATTATACTTCGCTGAATAATGTGTTTTGTTATCAGGGCTTTCGAATCGCCCCTTTTTAACCGTTTGGCATACGAAAACGGCATGGCCACACCAACAATAAACATAAAAAATGGCTGTACCAGGTCCCAGAATCGCAATCCATTCCACGAATGATGGTGAAATTGCTGAAAAAAGGATTCGAACACTGTCCCGGCAATGGGATCCTGTATGAGTACCGACCAAAGCCGGGTTCCTTCGGCAACCAGTAAAAACATGGTAATTCCACGAAAAAAATCGAGCGATAAAAGCCGCTCTTTAGGATAGGTGGTTTTTGGTTTATCTGTCATAATTAGGTATTAGTATATTAAAGTAAAAATAGCAATAATTAGAACTTCTTTTATGTAAAATGATATTTCTCTAAACATACTTGACTCCCGCCTGTTTATTACGTAAATTAAGCAAAATTTTAATCCTTTTAAATTATGGTTGAAAAACTTAAAGAATATTTAGAAACGGCAGATGATTTAATTCTTGCCTATGGCCTGAAAGTAGTAATGGCAATAGTTGTCCTGATAATAGGTTTATGGATAATTAAACGCATTGTAAAAGGGACAGACCGAGTTATGGAGAAACGCGATGTGAATGTTTCACTTCGTGTATTCCTGAAAAGTTTAATCAGCATTATCCTGAAAATTATGCTGATAATCAGTATTGCCGAAATGGTTGGTGTAGAAACCACATCGTTTATCGCGGTACTGGGTGCAGCAGGCCTGGCTGTAGGTTTGGCACTGCAGGGAACACTGGCTAATTTTGCCGGCGGTGTGATGATTTTGCTATTTAAACCTTTTAAAGTAGGCGATGTAATCGAATCTCAAGGGCATCTTGGCTCGGTTAAGGAAATTCATATTTTTATAACAATACTTTTAACACCTGAGAATAAGACTGTATTCCTTCCAAACGCTGCAGTCTCAAGCAACGATATTGTAAATTATACCACACAGGGAGTCATTCGGGTTGATATGGTATTCGGTATTTCTTACGATTCGGATATAAAGACAGCTAAAGATGTTTTGCAAAATATAATTGACAGCCATCCGAAAGTATTAAAGGATCCTGCACCGTTTGTTGGTGTAAAAGAGTTGGCTGACAGTTCTGTAAACCTGGCTGTGCGTCCCTATACCACTCCGGGAGATTACTGGGAAGTATATTTTAATGTTTACGAGGCAGGTAAACTGGCACTCGATAAAGCCGGAGTTACTATCCCGTTCCCGCAAATGGATGTACATATGGATAAATAAACCGATTATTTATTGAAAGCAATAAATCAAAATCCCCGGATGTATATTTCATCTGGGGATTTTTTATACGTATTTAAATCTTCTAATACTCTTCTTCGGAGTCTTTTCGAATTCCTCTTTTACCAGTTCAATTTTATTTACCGATTCGTATTTTGGTAGTTCGCTGTTTACTTTTTTGCGGTTGGCTTCCATAATTTCGCTTAGGTCTTCTTCATTCACTTTTTCCAGTTTCATCGCCTCAAAATCGGGATAAACCAGTCCAACCAGTTTTTTATCACGCTCAACCACAACACACTCAGCAACGTAAGGCTGGTTCGAAAGTTTCGCCTCAATTTCTTCGGGATAAATGTTCTGACCCGATGGGCCAAGTATCATATTTTTCGAGCGACCTCTTATATAAATAAAGTTGTTGCTATCAATTACGCCAAGGTCGCCGGTTTTTAGCCAGCCATCTTCCGTAAATGCCTCTTCGGTTACCTTTTCGTTTTTAAAATATCCGAGCATCACATTTTCGCCTTTTACCTGAATTTCACCAACTACATTAAACGGATCTTCCGAGTCTATCCTGACTTCCATTCGATCAACAATTTTTCCAGCTGATGAAGTCATTATTTTATCCCATGCTTCGTAACTTATAAGTGGGCCACACTCCGTCATTCCATAACCAATAGTGAATGGAAATTTAATTCGTTTAAAAAACTTCTCAACATCGGCACTTAATGGAGCAGCTCCAACTACAATTTCGAAGAATCGTCCACCAAAGGTTTCAACTAGTTTTCCTCTTATTTTTTTGAGAAGAATTCCTGAAATGCCCGGGATTTTTAACAGGATTTTAATTAGTGGCTTTTGCAGAGTTGGTAACAATCTTTTTTTATAAATTTTTTCAATAACAAGCGGAACGGATAAAATAAGATGAGGTTTTACATCGTCAAATACCTTTGTTAAAATGGTTGGCGATGGCATTTTACTTAAGAATGTGGTATGACAACCCAAAGTTGCCGGGAAAAGAAACTCAAAAACCAGCCCGTAAACATGTGCCATTGGAAGGAAGGATACAATTTTGTCGCCGGGTTTTAGCGGCATGTTTTCTTGTCCGAATACAATGTTTGAAACCAAACTGCGCTCGGGAATCATAACCCCTTTTGTTGTGCCCGATGTTCCCGAAGTGTATGAAATTACACACATATCTTCGCGTCCCAACTCTTCAAAACGGAAAGCTTCTTTCGAAAGTTCGTTGTCTTTGTAATATTGAAAGCCATCAGCAAGTTTGTATTGAATATTCTCATCTTTTGCCGAATGGAACGAAAAATCTTCTAAAACAACTACTGCCTTCAGATTTGGAGCCTTGTTAAGATCAACCTTGTCGAGCAAAGCTTTTGCACCAATTACAACTTTCGATTCAGAGTGGTTAATAATGTGGTTTGTATTATCTTCATTAAAATCGGGCATGATGGGCACAATTACCAATCCCGCGGAAATTGCTGACAGGAATGTTGCGCCCCAGTGTGCTGAGTTTCTACCAAATACAGCAATTTTATCACCTTTTTGAATTCCAGTCAGCTGGTAAAAAAGATGAAGCGATTTTATAATTTTTGCAATGTCTTTGTAATAAAAATCTTCACCTTCGAAATCGGAGAATGCAATGTTATCCCAGTTTTTATGAAACGAATCGGTGTAGAGTTTGGCTAAAGAATGGTTTTCCATAACATAAGTAATTTAGTTTAGGTATTAAAGTTATCATATTTCAGAGAAAATATTACAGTTTTGCTTGAATTTGAGTCTTATTTAGATATTCCATTACAACCTGTCTTATATTGGCCAAATTATTATGTGAATGATACTTATAACAACCCAGTATGGGTTGGGTTTTAGTAATAACAAAGTACCTGGCATGTGCTACAACCCGGTACGGGTTGGAATAAAAAAAGCCAGCCCCTCCCGGAACCGGCTTCATATCTTAACGGGTGTGGCGGTTTCCAAACCGCAACACCAATATCCGTAATCATGCTGAGTATAAGTTGCTCTTTTCCTGTTCCCTCTCCTATGGAGAGGGTTAGGGAGAGGCCTATTCCTTATAAGCTTCAATCAGCACTTCAAGTATTTGTTTCCCTGCTGCGGCGACACTGGTACCCGGGCCAAAAATGGCAACTGCACCTGCATTGTACAGGTACTCGTAATCCTGGGCAGGGATAACTCCGCCACAGATAACCATAATATCGTCGCGGCCAAGTTTTTTCAGCTCCTCAATAATTGCCGGAACCAATGTTTTGTGCCCTGCTGCCAGCGAAGAAACACCAACCACATGCACGTCGTTTTCAACGGCTTGTTTTGCTGCTTCCTCAGGTGTCTGGAACAGTGGTCCCATGTCAACGTCGAAACCAAGGTCGGCGTAACCTGTTGCAACAACTTTTGCACCACGGTCGTGGCCGTCCTGCCCCATTTTGGCAATCATAATACGTGGCTGACGCCCTTCCATCTCAGCGAATTTTTTCGCCAGTTCCTGCGCTTCCTGAAATTCTGATTTATCTTGTGCTTCTGCTTTATACACGCCTTCAATAGTTCTGATTACTGCTTTATATCTTCCTGCAACTTTCTCGCAGGCATCCGAAATTTCGCCTAACGATGCACGTTTTTGTGCGGCATCAACTGCCAAAGCTAATAAATTTCCTTTACCTGTTTCGGCTGCTTTTGTAATTGCTGCCAACGAAGCTTGTACTTCAGCTTCGTTACGTTCAACACGTAGTTTATTTAATCTTTCGATTTGAGACAAACGAACTGCAGTGTTGTCAACCTCTAAAATATCAATCGGATCTTCTTTTTCCAAACGGTATTTATTTACACCCACAATAGTTTGCGACCCACCATCGATTTTTCCTTGTGCGCGGGCTGCTGCCTCTTCAATACGCATTTTCGGAACACCGGTTTCAATGGCTTTCGCCATACCGCCAAGTTTCTCCACTTCTTCGATAAGTGCCCATGCTTTGTCGGCTAATTCTTTTGTTAATGTTTCAACATAGTACGAACCTGCCCAAGGATCAGCCGAACGGCAAATCTCGGTTTCCTGTTGAATATATAACTGCGTGTTACGTGCAATACGTGCCGAGAAATCGGTTGGCAATGCAATAGCTTCGTCTAATGCGTTAGTGTGTAAACTCTGTGTTCCTCCCAAAGTTGCAGCCATTGCTTCAATGGCAGTACGTCCAACATTGTTAAACGGATCTTGCTCGGTTAGCGACCATCCCGAAGTTTGCGAGTGTGTTCGCAACGCCATCGATTTTGGATTTTTAGGATTGAATTGTTTTACCAATTTTGCCCAAATCATACGAGCTGCACGCATTTTTGCAATCTCCATAAAGTGGTTCATTCCAACCGCCCAGAAAAACGACAAACGTGGCGCAAATGCATCGATATCCAGCCCGGCTTTTACACCTGTGCGAAGGTAATCCAATCCATCGGCAAGGGTGTATGCCATTTCAATGTCGGCAGTTGCACCGGCTTCCTGCATGTGGTAGCCCGAAATTGAGATGGAATTGAATTTAGGCATTTTCTGAGAAGTGAACTCGAAAATGTCAGCTATAATTTTCATTGAGAATTCAGGTGGATAAATGTAAGTGTTTCGCACCATAAATTCTTTCAGAATATCGTTCTGGATGGTTCCGGAGAGTTGCTCCAAAGTAGCGCCTTGTTCCAGCCCGGTAACAATGTAGAAAGCCATTACCGGAAGTACAGCTCCGTTCATGGTCATCGACACCGACATTTTATCCAGCGGAATCTGGTCGAAAAGGATTTTCATATCCAGAATTGAGTCGATGGCTACGCCTGCTTTACCAACGTCGCCAATTACACGCGGATGGTCAGAGTCGTATCCACGGTGTGTTGCCAGGTCGAATGCAACCGACAACCCTTTTTGACCTGCAGCCAGGTTACGGCGATAAAACGCGTTTGACTCTTCAGCAGTAGAAAAACCTGCATACTGACGGATGGTCCAGGGGCGCATGGCGTACATTGCCGAGTAAGGCCCGCGAAGGAAAGGTGCCAGACCTGCTGCGTAGTTGAGGTGCTCCATCCCTTCCAAATCCTCTTTTGTATAAACCGGTTTAACAGGAATCTGCTCCGGTGTCATCCAGTCTTTTTTAATGTTGTTTTTTGCAGCCCAGTCAGCGGTATTTTCCTGCTGAGTTGCTGCTTTTATATTTATGTTTTTGAAATCTGGTTTCATAATAAAAGATATTAGATTTTTAGATGTGAGTAATGAGAATTAAATTCCAAGTTTAAACTGGTAATTTTTCAATTCTCCCAATATATTGCTCTTAATATGAACGAAGTTGGTAATTCCTTTTTCTTCCAATTCAGCCCTGCAGGCAGGGTCTCCGGCAACTACCAGAATTTCATCATCCAATTGTTCGGCTATAGCCGGAGCAATTTTAGCATACTCATCATCAGAACTACAAACTACAATAATGTCGGCACCGGCAGCTTTTGCAGCGGCAACACCTTCTTCAACAGTTTCAAATCCATTGTTGTCAATCACTTCGAAACCGGCAACGGCAAAAAAGTTACAGCTAAATTGTGCACGTGCTTTTCGGTATGTAAGGTTACCCATGGTTAGCATAAAAGCCAGCGGGCGTTTGTTTTCCTGCGAATACATGTCAGTTGTGTAACGTAATGTCTCGAAAGCCTGTGCTCCACGGTAAGGTTTCAGTGTTTCCACTTCTGCACTTTCTTCTGTTAAATCAACAGCTTCGAAAAGTGAGCCATCGAAGCCTGGCTCCATTTTTTCAGTAAAGTTGGGGAATTGGTTTGTTCCCAACAGGTTTTCGCGGCGCTGTCCGATTTTTTTATCACGCTGCGCAGCCATGGCTTTTATTTCAGCCTGAATAAAACCTTCTTTAAATGCAGCAATAAAACCACCTTTGTCCTGAACCTCAAGGAATAGTCTCCATGCTTCGTCAGTTAACGAAGTGGTAAGGTTCTCAATATAATATGAACCTGCGGACGGGTCAGCAATTTTATCAAGATGCGATTCCTCTTTCAAAAGAATTTGCTGGTTACGTGCTATTCTTTCAGAGAAATCAGTTGTCTCTTCATAAATGGTATTAAAAGGTAAAACAGTTACTGAATGAGCTCCGCCTAAAACTGCAGACATAGCTTCGGTTTGTGTACGAAGCATATTTACATACGGGTCGTAAATGGTTTTATTGTAACGGTTGGTTTCGCAATGGGCTACCATTTTAGCGGCACAATCACAATCGGGCTCATAAGCCTTTACAATTTGTGCCCAAAGCAAACGGGCTGCACGTAACTTGGCAATCTCCATAAAATAGTTATTGCCAATACCAAAGTTGAATTTTATTGCTTTGGCAGCGTCGTCGATGGTTAATCCTGCATCGGTAAGCTGTGTAAGATACTCGGCTCCCTGTGCCAAAGAGAAAGCCAACTCCTGAACGATAGATGAACCACTGTTTGCAAAGAATTTTCCATGAACTCCAACTACCCGGAAATTTTTAACCACTTTGGCTTTTTCAATTGCAGGCTTAAGGTTTGTTACTGCATCATCTGCTAAAGTTCCTTTTAAAACGAAAGTACCGATTGGATCGATTGAAGCTGATGCATGTACATTATCGTTGTCCCACTTTCCTTCCGAAACGTAGGCTGCAAAAGCTTCTGCACAGTTACAGTTGTCGCAAGGGCATACAAGGTTTACCTCAGCAGCTTCCAGACAAATATCTTTTAATAAAACCGCAAGGCTTTTTGGGGTAACCGAACCACATTCGCTAAATAAAAATCCTAACGAAGTAACACCTTTGCCCAAAATATCCAAAGCCTTTTTGTTGGCCTCTTCAAAATTGGTAACAAAAATGTTTTGACGGATAAACCAGTCGTTGTTGGTTTTGTTGTTTCCGCGTACAAAAGGAAATTCACCGGGTAACGAGTTAAGGTAATCAAGCCCCTTTAAATTTTCTTCGCGGTAGTAAGGACGCACTTTAAAACCTTCCCAGGTTTTCCAGACCAGTGCGCGTTCGTAGTCTTTGCCTTTTAAATCGGCATTAATTTTTGCTTCCCACTCTTCTGTTGTAACAGGTTTAAAATCAGCGAAAAGCATTTTATCTTTTTCTGCCATGTTGAAAGTTGTTTTTAAAATCGTATGGCAAAATTAGGGGTTTTAAACGATTGACCATCAGAATTGCTGAGGTTTTATCTGAATGTTAAGAAAATCATGCTTCCGAAGTGCGGGGCTTAAGGTTGGAGTAAAGAATCTTGGGGAATTGTATTAATTATATGAAAATAGAAAAAAACTGGTACATTTAAATGGTTCAATTCAATATTGTTCCACATCATATATATAATCAGAATAACTATATATTCGTTTTGCAACTTCACCATTTATACAAACTTCATAATATAATGTTTCAATAAGATAAGAATCATAAATACATTTCATCGAACTAGTTGATTTAAGATTAGTACCCTGTTTTAACTGTTCTTTATATTCATCCATTATGTCACAACCTGAATATTGAAATATAGTTTTATCGAAAAGCAAAAACTGGCTTAAAATAAACTCACGATCCATGCTTCTTCTTACATTTATTTTCGCATATTTTAAGGGATACTCTTCAAAATTACCTCTTTCAGCATAATGAAAATTCAATATGTCATTTTTATCCTTAAATACATATATGATAGCTTCAACGTATATGGAATTTAAACTGGCAACTGGAATAACCGCAAGTTTTCCATTCTCCAACTTCATTTCCAATAATCTGTCCCACATAGGCAAGCCATATTTCTTTTCAATATGTTTCCAAATGTTTCTGTTTGCCTTGTAATAATCCCGAATTTCTTTTATAAACGGGCTGTAAAGCTCTGTGCCTGATTTTAAAGTACTTTTACTTTCATAGGCATCTTTGCCGAGCCTATTAATTTCTTCTAATGCTATTTCTTCAAGTTTGGTATTAAACGCAGATATATAATTATAGTCGAAAAATTGTTCATCGACAGTTTTCATTAGTCTTGCCCATTTTTCAATATCTTCTTCCGTAAGTTTTTCCTGATTATTTGAATCGCTCTGGTTAAATTCTGCCTTTACAACTTCGCGCCAGTTAAGCTCAGTCATATCTGAAACAGATTCCTGAATTTTCATTAAACTTATTTTTTCATCTTTAAGTTGGATATTATTTAAGGAGTCCTGTGATAATGAAGGAAACACCATGGATATAAAAAGGATGGCAGAGAGAATTAATTTCATAAAATGTTTGTTTCGATTTAAAGGTACCAGGTTCAAATTGGATATACAAACAGATTCGTTAAAGTTTGTAAAAATCAAGTATCCTGCTTCATGGCATTCGGTTTTCTATTCTTAATTTTCCTAAATTGCATATCGGATTAAACAAGTGAGATGGAAAAGTTAACGTGGACAAAGGACATTTTTGGGTCGAAGCTTGAAATCAGGCAGGGAACTGAGCAGGTTGGGAAAATACATTGGGATAATATGTTTAGCTCGAAAGCACAGGCTATGATAAATGGGAAACTTTTTACCCTTAACCGTGAGTTTTTTCTTTCGAAGCTGGAGATTTACGATTGTAACGACCAGTCGCTGCTGGCAACAATAATGATTAATTTATTTAATCCGCGCAGCGATGTGGTAATAAACGGAAAACGATTTGAACTGGAGATTAAAAATTTCTGGCAGTCGCGCTGGTCGTGGAAATTTAATGGCAACGATATAATTACCTATACTTCAAACGAATTTATTACCAAAGACAAAGGAGAAATTAAACTTGCCACTTCGTGCAACGAAGAAATCGATGTTCTGATTCTTCTGGGGCTTTTTGTACGCAACCAGTTTATTTTATTTATCCTGCTTATAATCCTGGTAGCGATTCTGATAATTGTCTGAGCAACAAAACAACCTGATTCCCGTGTTAGTCCGAACCTGTTTTGGAATTTTTTAAAGAGATGCTGAAATAAATTCAGCATGACGTCTGTTTACTTTAAATCAAACCAAACTGCCATTTCTCCTAACCCGCGGTGGCTCCACGAATAATAAGGGACAAGCGTAAAGCCGTCTTCTGCTTTTAATTTAACAACTCCCTGCAGCTCATCGGAATAAAATGCAGGTGTAAATTCTATTTCGGCTGAAAGAGTTTTCGAAAGAACTCCATCCGGATTGTCGGCCTGCTCGGCACAATAAACAATGGGGCCACGTTCAATAGCCACTTTCCCAGCAATTTCTTTAACATTTTTATGCGGAACAACTTTTCGGGCAGACATTGGCAATACCAATTCTACCAAGTCGTCATTAATCCATTCTTTATCAATTGCAATGTACCCGCCAACCGTTTCAACCGGCACAGGTTCGTTATTTACAAAAAGGTGTACTCCGTTTGTATTTTCATCAATATATGAATACAAATCGCTCGGCACCGGCTGATTTTGTGCCCATCCAGGTATCCTTAATTTTAGAACAAAATCAACAGGTTTTTCAGCTGATATTTTGAATTTAATATTTCCTTCCCACGGATATTTTGTTTTCTGTTCGATGCTGAATTCTTTTTTGTCAATATTAAAACCGGTTTTGTTTGCCATAAAAAGATTGGCATATATTTCATTTCCCGATTGTGCATATATATAATTTGGCACTGCTGGAATAAAGCGGGAAATATTTGACGGGCAGCACGAGCAATTAAACCATGGTTTTCGTTCGGTTGCTCCCTGGTTAAACTGGTCTGTTCCGTCGAATTCAAGCACATTGGGGTAAAAAAAGGTATTTCCTTCAAACGATATTCCCGAAAGCATTCCGTTGTAAAGTGTACGTTCCAGAACATCAATGTATTTGCTTTCACCTTTCATTAAAAACATACGGTGGTTCCAGAAAACATTAGCAATGGCGGCACATGTTTCGTTGTAAGCCCGGTTCGGAAGCTGGTAATTTTTGCCAAAAGCTTCGCCATCGTACATGGCACCAATTCCTCCGGTGATGTAATATTTTTTACTAACCACATTTTCCCAAATGGTGTTAATGGCATCGATATATTCCTGGTTTCCGGTGAGGGCGGCAACATCGGCCATGCCCGAGTACATATAAACCGCACGAACAGCATGTCCCACGGCTTCATCCTGTTCAATTACAGGTTTGTGGTCTTGCCAGTAGGCACCGTTTTCCCATTGGCTTTCGCTTGAATAATCGCGAATTTCTGATTTTCCGCGTTCGTCTAAAAAGAATTTGGCAAGATCGAGGTATTTCTGTTCGCCGGTTGTACGGTACAGTTTTGCCAGGCCAATTTCTATCTCTTGGTGGCCAGGGGCATCGTGGCGTTTGTCTTGACCATAAACCGAAAGTATCAATTCTGCATTTTTTATGGCAATGTCGAGAAAATTGGTTTTGCCAGTTGCATTGTAGTGAGCCACTGCCGCTTCGTACATGTGCCCCACATTGTAAAGTTCATGGCTGTGCATTCTGACCAGTTTCCATCGTTCGTCACCTTCCCGTTCTGTCATTGCTGAATCGCCTTTTATGGTACGGATGGTGTACAAATAGCCGTCTTCTTCCTGGGCTGCAGCAATTTTTGCTATTAAATCATCGAGATATTTATCCAGTTCGGGATCGTATTTTTGCTGAAGTGAGTAGGCTGCCCCTTCCATAATCTTAAACACATCGGAGTCGTTATATCTGATTCCTTCAAAATCACCTTCAATTAAACCGCCTGCTACTTCAAAATTAGAGATTCGGTGTGTCTCTTCACATTTTTTGAAACAGTATGGAATGGTTACTTCACTGTTGGTAGCTAATCGTTTCAACCAGAAATTATCGGTCAGCTCTACATTCTGCGACGAGATTGGTTGAATAGGATAGTCTTTCATTTGTTCTTTTTGTGTGCATGAAAAAAGGGAAAATGCGAAGATGAAAAAAAGCAGGTACTTCATAGCTGGTAAATTTGGTTTATGAATACGGTTTCTTCAAAGATATTTATTTCTTTTATTATGTAAAGAAATTTGAAAAATAAAACCGCCTTTGCGTACAAAAGCGGTTTATTTATGTTGAGTAAGTTGCTGATCTGTTTTCCAGCACTGCAACTTACGGAAAAGCACCAACAGTAGTTGGCGCTTGTATCTTTATTATCTAATTTCCGATCCATTTTTCACCATGGCGTCAGGGGCTACAATCGACAACGAACCATCGGCATTTTCGGCGCAAAGTATCATTCCCTGCGACTCTATGCCACGCAATTTTTTAGGTGAAAGGTTCACCAGTATTGAAACCTGCTTCCCAATCAGCTCTTCGGGCTTGTAATATTCTGCAATGCCTGAAACCACAGTGCGCTGGTCAATGCCGGTGTCGATTTTCAGTTTTAGCAGTTTTTTTGTCTTTGCTACTTTTTCGGCTTCAAGCACAGTTCCGGCGCGGATATCCATTGTGTTGAAATCGTCGAATTCGATGTTATCTTTTGCCGGTGCTGCTGTAGCTTCAGCCATTTCGTTGGCTTTTTTGGTGTCCTGCAGTTTTTGAAGTTGCGCTTCAATTACTTTGTCCTCTATTTTCTCGAATAACAATTCCGGTTTATTTACTTTATGTCCGGCTGCAATTAGTTCTGCTTCACCTAATTTATCCCAATCCATTTTTTCGAAGTTAAGGAATCCTCTTAGTTTTTCCATGCTAAAGGGAAGAAATGGCTCAAGGCAAATAGTTAGGTTGGCAGTAATTTGCAAACAGATATTCATTATTGTTTTTACCCGTTCTTCGTCTGTTTTAATTACTTTCCACGGCTCTTCGTCAGCCAGGTATTTATTCCCGAGGCGCGCTAAATCCATTGCATTTTTTAAAGCCTCGCGAATGCGGAAACTATCAAGGCTCTTTTCAACTTCAGCTTTTATTTTTAATATTTCGGCTAAAGTTTCTTTATCGTAATCCGTAAGTTCGCCACGCTCGGGCACAATACCATCGTAATATTTATTGGTTAGTACCAATGCTCGGTTTACAAAGTTCCCGAGTATGGCAACCAGCTCGTTGTTATTGCGGGTCTGGAAATCTTTCCAGGTAAAGTCATTGTCTTTGGTTTCAGGTGCGTTGGCTGTTAAAACGTATTTCAATACATCTTCTTTGCCCTGGAATTCCTCTAAATATTCGTGCAACCACACTGCCCAGTTTCTTGAAGTGGATATTTTATCGTTTTCAAGGTTCAGGAACTCGTTGGCAGGAACATTCTCCGGCAGGTTGTAAGTCCCTTCAGCTTTCAGCATACTTGGGAAAATAATGCAGTGGAAAACAATGTTGTCTTTCCCAATAAAATGTAACATCCTTGTTTCCGGGTCTTTCCAGTATGTTTCCCAGTCAGGGGTCAGCTCTTTTGTTGCCGAAATGTACCCAATTGGCGCATCGAACCATACGTAAAGTACTTTTCCGTCAACGCCGTCAACCGGAACTGGCACGCCCCAATTGAGGTCGCGGGTTACGGCGCGGGGTTGTAAGCCCCCGTCAATCCACGATTTTACCTGCCCGTAAACATTTGGTTTCCACTCTTTATGCCCTTCCAGTATCCACTCTTTCAGCCATGGTTCATACTGGTCGAGTGGGAGGTACCAGTGTCTTGTCTCTTTTAAAACAGGTTGATTTCCGCTAATCATCGAAACCGGGTTAATCAGTTCGGTTGGGCTTAGCGAAGTACCGCAGCTTTCGCACTGGTCGCCGTATGCTTTTTCGAAACCACATTTCGGGCAGGTCCCGGTTATATACCTGTCGGCCAGAAACTGGTTGTTGGCTTCGTCGTAATACTGTTCCGAAGTTTTTTCAATAAACTTGCCTTCATTGTATAGTTTTTTGAAGAACTCAGAGGCTGTTTTATGATGAATGTCGTCGCTTGTGCGAGAATAAACGTCAAACGAAATCCCAAATTTTTGGAACGACTCTTTAATTATTTCATGAAATTTGTCAACCACATCCTGCGGTGTAACACCTTCGTTTTTAGCTTTTAACGTAATCGGAACGCCATGTTCGTCGGAGCCGCCAATCATTATTACGTCTTCATTTTTTAAACGAAGGTAGCGGGCATAAATATCAGCCGGCACATATACTCCGGCAAGGTGTCCGATATGGATTGGCCCGTTGGCATAAGGCAGGGCTGTGGTTATTAAAGTACGTTTGAACTTGCTCATTCTGAAATATTTTGACTTTTTTACAATTCGAATTTAGGGATGCAAAGATAATAAAAAGGAAATTCCACCGAAGGAGTCCTACGGACAAATTATAAGTACCAAATATTATATAATCCTTATTCCTGAGGTTGTTTTTCGGCCACTGTTTCGTAAAAGAAAAATTCTTCGGTAGAGTTTACATAAATCCGGCCATTTCCACCATGCGATCCACTAAATCCATTTGATCCACTACTTCCGTTACTCCCGCTGTTTCCGTTAGGATTTCCATACCCGCCAAATCCACCTGATCCTCCCGAACCGCTGTATCCGCCTGAACCACCAGTTCCTCCCGGGGCACTGGCAATAATCAGGTTGGCAAACGCCCAGGCATCATCAGTAAAATGCAGATAAATGTTTCCGCCGTAACCACCATGTCCGCCATAACCGCCGTATCCACCATGTCCTCCGTTACCTCCGTCTTCTCCCGGCTCCTGGTGTTTAATTGTAACTTCATATTCTTCTTCTACATCTCGATAAACCGTAATAACTTCGGTAACTTCTTCTTCAACTTCTTCCGGCTCACCTTCACTGTTATAAACCGTCTTTTTTACTTTTTTGGTAACTGTCTCATTAAATGGTTTGCTGACAGTTCTCTTTTCAATTTTTGTTTCGTACCAAATCCTTCCGTCGGCACCTTTCCCACCGTCTCCTCCATTTCCGCCGTTACCTCCTGATCCCCCATCTCCTCCTCTGGAGGTCACGATTAAGTTTCCGCCATCAGGGTTTACCAGGTATTTAAATTCTTCTCCCGAGTAAAAGTCTTCAGCAAATACGTAAAGTAACCTGCAGTTTAAAGTTGAGTCGAAATACATATCTGTCCAAACGCCTACATCCGGGCCATCGTAACCATTCGAACCATCCTCGCCATGCCCTCCGTTTGAGCCATCGCTTCCAGTGGAACCACCTGAACCGCTTGTTCCGTTAAATCCATTAAAACCGGAACTTCCGCTAAAAGACAAGTGATAGTTATGTTTATAGTCAAGTAGAATTGAAAAGCTACCGATGATTTCCGGGTTTCTTAACGAAGTTACCCATAAAAGAACCTGGTGATCGATAATTTTTGTGAAGTCGGATTCGATGGTGAAACGACCTTTCCTGTAACTTAATCCGTCAGTAAAAATCCGAAAATTTTGCATATCATGCTTAGTTCTCAGGTTTTTGAATTTTCTGACAACTCCATTATCGAATTCTGAAATAATTTCTCCTTTAAATGAACAACCCGGTGCTTTATCGAATTGGGTTGTTGGAGCAAAATTAATTTTTGTCTCATAATTTAATGGAATAAGTATTGTTTTAGCAAGCTTAGGTTTTCTCCTGGGTGCAACATTTATACTTATATACTTTCCTTTCGAAGGCATAAGGTGTTGGTTAACTGTAATTTTACATCCGTAGTTCTTCCCGCCAACAACTTTGGTTTTATATCTCCACCAAAAAACAGAGCCACCTTTCATCCCAAGAGTTTTTTTTACTTTCCCTTTTTTGTGGAAAGAAATTATGCCAATTTTAAAACTCTCGCCCGGTAGCACAAGTTGGTTTTTATCAAAAACAATTTTAATTGAATCGATTTTTGGAGAAAAGATTCCGGCATTAACGTTTCCGGACAATACGATTAAAACGATTATTGTAATAACAGATATATTAAAGTAGTTATGTTTCATGGCATTAAGTTTTATTGTGTTTTCTTCATTAGTGAAAAATCAAAAACTGTTCCATTTTTTCAGTTTTTACCTTCGATTCGATTACCTTCGTGAAAATAATTATGTTACGATTCTCACATATTATTTTCGACCTTGATGGTACACTGACCGATAATACCCTGGGTATAAAAAATTCGTTAAAATATGTATTGCAGCAAATGCAGGTTGATGGTTATTCTGATGATTTAGTAAAAAAAGCAATTGGTCCGCCTCTACAATGGTGTTTTAGCAACTTGTTTGGCATGAACGAGAGAAACACTAAACTTGCAGTAGACTATTTTCGCGAATATTTTGGCGAAAACGGATGGTACCAAAATACTCCTTACCCCGGAATAGAAGGAATGCTTGCTGAACTTGACCGAGTTGGTAAAAGAATGTATGTGGCCACAGCAAAACTGGAGATGTTTGCGCAAAGAATTATTCGGCATTTTGAGTTCGACAAATATATAATTCAGGTAAAAGGTGCCGATTACAGAGGTAAAAAAGCCACAAAATCTACCATAATTTCCGAGTTGCTCGAGATGCAGCAGTTAACTTCTTCAAAAGAAATTGTTATGATAGGCGATACAGTTTTAGACATTGAAGGCGGTAAGGGAAACGGCCTGTCAACCATAGCTGTTGGTTATGGTTTTGGCAGAAATGAAGATCTGCAAAATGCCAACCCGGATTATTATGTGGAGGATGTAGAAGGGCTATATGAGTTATTGACTAACTGAATAAAACGGAATTAATTTACAAAAACTAACTGATTAAAATGAAAACACTTTTACCGTTAAAACAAGGGTCAAAAATAAGAATCGTCTCACCGGCAGGGAAAATTAATGAGAAACATGTACTCCCGGCAGTTGACTGGCTTGAAAAACAAGGCTACAAGGTAGAACTAGGGAAACATGTTTTTGCACAATATTACCCTTTTGCAGGAACAGACGAACAACGTATTGAGGATTTACAAACTGCTATGGACGATTCGGAAACCGATGCAATTATATGTTCCCGGGGTGGTTATGGAATGGTCAGGATAATAGACAAACTTGATTTTACTCAATTTCAGGAAAATCCAAAGTGGCTTGTTGGATATAGCGATATTACCATTTTGCATTCGAGCCTTAATAACCTGGGAATTGAGACCATTCATGGAGTAATGCCCAAACATTTTTTTGAAAAGGATGGCAATTTATCTGAAAACGTTGAATCATTAATGACTATACTGACAGGTGGAGAAAATGATTACTCAATCCCACCGACTGAATTTGACCACCAGGGAAAAGTAAAGGCAGAATTAGTAGGTGGTAATTTGTCAATTATTGTTAGTTTACTGGGAACAATCTTTGATTTGGATACAGATGGAAAAATTCTTTTCATTGAAGATATTGATGAGTATTTATATCATACAGACCGAATGATGATTCAATTAAAACTGGCAGGGAAATTAAGTAATCTGGCCGGACTTATTGTTGGCGATTTTACCGATATGAAAGACGAAGAATCACCATTTGGAAAGACGGTTGAGGAAATTATTATGGAAGCTGTGAGCGAATTCGATTACCCGGTTTGTTTTGGCTTTCCGGCCGGACACGACAAAAAGAACCTTGCTCTAACCTTTGGAAGAGAATGGGAATTAAATGTTTCTGAGGACGGCTCTACTCTAAAGTTAGATTAACAACTTTTCATCTCAATACTAAAAGGAATGGTTTCAACCCGCGACATAGGAGAGATAGCAGAAGGACTGGCGCAACAGCATTTGGTTAAACTTGGTTATGCAATACTGGATACCAACTGGTACCACGGCCATCTCGAACTGGATATTGTGGCCCGCGATAACGATGAACTTGTGGTTGTAGAGGTAAAATCGAGAAGCGGAATAAGGTATGAACATCCGTCGGAAGCAGTTACCAATACAAAAATAAAACGGATTGTAGAAGCTGCGGATGCTTATATTCTGGAAAAGGATATTGACATAGAAACACGGTTCGATGTGATTACGGTTATATTTATTAACCAGAAGTATGAACTCGAGCATTTTAAAGATGCTTTTTATCCGACCATGTGAAGCCCCTCCCTTCCTCCCCAAAGGGGAGGTGCGAAAAATGCATAGTTTGATTGGGAGTGTCTATACATTATCGAAAGAAGAATGATATTCTTTCATTTTTAATTTCATACCGGATATTTTGTATTTTTATGCCGACCTTAAATAGAATTTGAGAGGTCATAAAAATTCCTCCCCTGGGGGAGGTTAGGAGGGGCTTTTATGAACATAGAAGAGGTAAGGGATTATTGTCTGGCAAAAAAAGGTGTAACCGAAGGATTCCCCTTCGACGAAACTACGCTGGTTTTTAAGGTAATGAACAAAATGTTTTGTCTGCTGAGCCTGGATTCTATAAGTGTTAACCTTAAAAACGACCCTGAAAAAAATATTGAACTCAGGGCGCATTATCCGGCAATAATTCCCGGTTATCATATGAACAAAGAACACTGGAACACGATTAGCCTCGATGGTACAGTTCCTTCAGATTTAATAAGAGAACTGATTGATGAATCGTACCGGTTAATTGTTGAAAGTTTACCTAAAAAGAAAAAGGAAGAATTGAATAATTTATAATTAAGAAATGAAAGTATTTGCACTATTAATTGTTCTGAGTTTTTTATCTGTTATTGGATTTGCTCAGGAAGAAAAAGAAAACTTTACTATTGAAAAAGAGTTAAAACATACTCCGGTTATCAGCCAGGGTAGTACCGGCACTTGCTGGAGTTTCGCAACAACAAGTTTTCTGGAGTCGGAGATACTCAGAAAAGGATTCCCGGAAACCGACCTGTCAGAAATGTTTTTTGTAAACTATGCATATAAAAATAAGGCCCTGCAATATTTGTATTACCATGGCAATAACAACTTTGGCCAGGGAGGGCAGGCTCACGATGTGCTCGATGTTTTAAATGAATACGGTATGGCATCATTCGAAGCATATCCAGGAGATAAAGTGGATGGACGTTATAAACACCGGGAATTAGCTGCACAATTAAAAAAGGAATTAGTTGATTTAAATAAGAAGAAAAAAGGTGAATTTAATGCTTCGGAACTAAAAACTTTTAAGCCAATACTAAAAGAGCATATCGGGAAGATTCCTCAAAAAATTAAGACGGATGACGGGAAAGTTTCAGCAGTAGATTACAGGGGTAAATTCGACTTAAATCAGAATGATTATGTAGAGTTGAGTTCGTATAGCCACCATTTGTTTTATAAACCATTTGTATTGGAGGTACCCGATAACTGGTCGCATGATTTATACTACAACCTGCCAATTGACGAGTTAATTGAGGTAATGTACCATTCGTTAAACAATGGTTACACGGTTTGCTGGGATGGTGATACCAGTGAAAAAACATTCGTACATAAAAAAGGTAAAGCCGATTTGCCCAAAAAACAGATTGGTAAGGTAGACCAGCAATTGCGACAGGAAACATTCCTCGATCGTACAACCACCGATGATCATTTAATGCATATTGTTGGGCTGTCGAAAGATTCGGAGGGAATAAACTGTTTTTTCACTAAAAATTCGTGGGGAGCCGAAAGTAACGAATATGGCGGATACCTGCACATGACTGATGATTATGTGCGGTTAAAAACGGTGGCTATTCTGGTACACAAAGATGCCATTCCGGAAAATATTAAAGCCAAACTTAATTTATAATGCAGGAATTCAGGTTAACATCAGAATACATTGAGTTGGTAAAACTTTTAAAACTCCTGAGAATTGCCGAAACCGGTGGCCATGCCAAAATAATTGTGGAGGACGGCGAGGTTTTACTAAATGGAGTTCAGGAGTTCAGGAAACGGGCTAAACTGAAGGCTGGTGACGAGATTGAAGTTTTTGGTGAAAAAATAATGATTATATAATCAATCCAATTTTTTATAAAAAAAGGCTCTCAACCGAGAGCCTTCTTTATTTGAGTATGGGTACTCACCCTACAATCTCACAATTTTATTATTTCTGAACATGAACATCCATTTGCGGGAATGGGATGTTAAGTCCTTCATTGTCGAATGTTTTGTATACTTTTTCAGTAAGGTCGAAATAAATTCCCCAGTAATTTACGGCTTCTGCCCAAACCCTTACAACCAGGTTAACCGAACTGTCGGCCAGTTCTGTTACAGCAACAAATGGCTCAGGATCTTTTAAAATTCGGGAATCATCGTTTATCAGTTTCATCAGAACTTTTTTGGCTTGGTCCACATCGTCGCCATAACCAATCCCAAAAACAAAATCTACCCTGCGCTGTGGTTCAGTCGAGAAGTTAATCATCGATCCGGTTGACAATCCGCCGTTAGGAATAATTATGGTTTTGTTATCGGGCGTTTTTAATATGGTATTAAAAATCTGAATTTCACTTACACTGCCCATATGCCCTTGTGCTTCAATAAAATCACCTGTTTTAAAGGGTTTGAATAACAAAATCATTACCCCACCTGCAAAATTTTGCAAAGTGCCAGACAACGCCAAGCCAATAGCCAAACCTACAGCACCAAGTATTGCGATAAATGATGTCATTTCAACTCCCATCATCCCAATAACGCTTATCCACAACATGGTTTTCAGCAGAATTCCAATCATGCTGTCCAGAAATCCGCGGAGTGATGGTTCCATCTCCTTTTTTTCAAACCTTCTTCGTAAAATAACCCGGATAATCGAGATTATCCACATACCAATGATTAGTGTAATAAGCGCACCAATCAGTTTCGGACCGTAAGTCATTACAATCCCATGAATTGTTTCAGAAATATTTTCCATAATAATTTGATTTAATCGTCATAATTTACAACAAATTCATAAAAAAGTTCATAAAAAAAGGGCTTCCTTCATCAAGAAACCCTCATTCTTAAAATTTTCTTATCAATTACTCAAATAATTGAGCTCACCTTTTAAAAAATGTAATGTGTCGTTAACACTTCCAAATTTGCTTATCTCCTCGTCTTCTACCCGAATGTTAAAAGTGCCTTCAAGGAAATAAGTGAAAATAGTCCAGTCTACTTTATCAAAATGTAAATCATCAGTAAATAAAGCAGTTGGCTGAATGCTTTCTTTTGTGATGCCAGTCTTTCGCAATACCCTGTACAGGTTTCTCCTAATCGACTTCTCGGCTGCTATTTTTGTTTCCATGTCTAAAAAATTAAATTCGAATAAATGAATCTATCGTTCAAATTTATAAAAAATTGATGAATTAACTTGACGTTTAACACAAATTAACTCATTGAGTCATGTAATTACTCCATTTTTAATGACTCATTAACATTAAAAGTGTTGCAAATAATACCAATTGTTTTTAGTGATGAACTTTAGCGAAACTAATAAATTACTATGGTTAATACCGGTATACAAATGAAGAGATTTTGGGGGTATAACGAACAAAAGGTTCATTTCATTTGATAATCGGTATTATTGAAGCCAGTCAGATTTTAATAAGCTATAAACTTTTAGGTTCAGGTAGTTATTTAGGTGCAGTTCGCCCTCCCGCTCGATGCCTTCAAACTTAAATTTAAGTCGTTTGGGAATAGATTCACTTCTGCTGTTTTGTTCTGCCGTTTTTATTTGAATCCGGTTTAATTTGAGTTTTATAAAAGCAAATTCAATAAGCTTTTTTACGCTTAATGTAATAATACCTTTTCCCTGCATTTTTTCAGCCAGCCAATATCCAATTTCAGTTTTCAGGTTAACCCAGTCAGTATCTTTAAAACCAATAAGGCCGGCAAATTCTTCGTTGTACCAGATACTGAAAATCTCATTTTTATTATTCTCTTTGCGCGTTATTTCGGCTATAAATTTTTCGGTGTCGGAAACCTGTTTGGTCAAATCAACAAACGGGAGCCATTCCCTCAGGTAAGTACGATCGCGCTCAATTGTTTCAAAAATTACCGGAGCCATTGAAAGGTTAATTTTTTCGAGCCTTAATTTGTCGTTTATCCGAATATGATCCATCTCTGTTACTTTGTTAAATCAAAAAGAAAAACCTGTTGTTTGAATCTGCTGGTTTTTTCGCATGAGACAAGGATTGTGTCGTTGCCGTAAAAACAAATACCCTCGGTTTGGGCATCGTGCAACGAATTAAGCTGAAAGTACTCTTTTCCTCCATTAAAAAAGCTTTCTTCCGAAATGTCATGAAATATCCAGATAAAAGGGGTGTAATCACGATAGCCTACAAGTGCAAGTTTGGTTTTATCCTCACTAACGTCAGCACCTGTAACCAATCCTTTTACGTTAAAAGTATCGAGAGGTTGAACTTTGTAACTGCCCTTGTCTTTCGGGATTTTGTAAACGGTAGTTGTTTCTTTTATCCAGTTTTTACTGAAAAGGTAAAGATTGTTATTGTATTCGGTTAATGCTTCGCAATCGAAAGTTGTGGCGTGGTTTGCCGGGCTGAAATTGTTCTGGTTCGAATAAGAAAAATTGATTTTTTCCGCATCCACCTTCTGTTCTGTATCTTTCCCAATATCTTTTTTCCTGATTTTGTAAATTTTCAGGTTTTTACGGTTACCCCGGTTATTCCCAAAATCGCCAATATAAATGCATTCTTTATCTTGGGCAATGGATTCCCAATCGTGGTTATTAGCATTTTCAATTTTTATCTCTTTTCTAATTTTGCCAACCGTGTCGAATCCGTATATTTTGTCTTTCCCGCCACTGTCGTTAAAACCCCAGAATAAACCATCATACCTGAGGAGTCCGGATATTTCATTTAATTTACCCGGCAATTCTGAAATATACCCCTGATGTTTTAAACTGGTTTTTACAGGCAGGATTTCGGGTTTTGTTTTCTCTTTTTTATTGCTCGTACAAGAAAAAAACAGGAACGATATGAATAGGAAGGGCAGTATTTTAGTCATCTTTTTATCTTTACAGCAATTTTTAATCGAAGTTCAATTTAAAGAAAATATGTTAATGAAGAAATTTATTGTTTTAATACTGATTGCATTAGTTGGGGTAGGAGTATCGTGTGGCAACGCCGGTAATAAAGAAAAGGAGGCTATTGTTCTGATAAAAACTGAGTTTGGCGATATTAAGCTGAAGTTATACGATGAAACACCTGAGCATAAAAAGAATTTTCTGAAGCTGGCAGACGAAGGTTTTTACGACGATCTTCTGTTTCACCGGGTTATCAATAATTTTATGATTCAGGGTGGCGATCCCGATTCTAAAAACGCCGACCCCGGCAGACGACTGGGCGGTGGAAATCCCGGATATACTGTTCCTGCTGAATTTGTGCCCAAATATTTTCATAAAAAAGGTGCCCTGGCAGCCGCCAGAACAGGAGGTGCTTCAAATCCTGAGAAACGTTCGAGCGGTTCGCAGTTTTATATTGTGCATGGCGAAGTTTTTACCGCAGGTAAACTGGATACAATGGAGATGACGATAAACGGAAGGATTAAAAATGAGTTGATGAAAGAAAAATTTACCAAAGCAACTCCGGAACTAAATCAATTCAGAAAAGACAACAATCAGGCTGGATTTAATGCCCGCGTTGCTGAAATTAGGGCAGAGGTAGACAGCATTTATGATAGCAGGTCGAAATTTGTTTTTACCCAGGAACAACGTACTGCCTATACAACTGTTGGCGGCTATCCGTCGTTAGACGGAGAGTATTCTGTTTTTGGCGAAGTTATTGAAGGTTTTGATGTGCTGGATAAAATTGCTGTAGTAGAAACCGACAAATTAAATCGGCCAAGAAAGGATGTGAGAATGAAAGTTGAAGTTGCAAAATAATCTATGGTAAGAGTATTTTCAATATTAGTTTTTGTCTGCCTTTTTTACATTGGGGCGGGTGCACAATCTACAGAAATCCTGATCTCAACCAACTTCGGGGAAATGAAGTTCAGGCTTTACGATGATACGCCCAAACACCGCGATGCATTTATCGAACTGGCCAAAGAGGGATATTACAACGAAACACTTTTTTACCGGGTAATCGAGGATTTTCTTATCCAGGGAGGTTCAAAAAGCTCAAAAAATGCACCTCCTGGCAAACGAATTGGTTACGGCGATCCTGATAAAACAGTTGACGATGAGATCCTTGTTCACTATTTTCATAAAAAAGGGTCGCTTTGCGCACCACGCCAGCCCGACGAAATTAACCCGTTTAAACAATCGGATATTTCGCAGTTTTTTGTTGTTAAAGGAAGCGTGCACACAGCAGGTGTTCTGGATACAATGGAGATGGCCGTTAATCGCCCAATCAGAAAAAAAATTGTCGGGAAATACATGACAGCTTCCGTAAGGGCAGAACTGAAAAAGTTAAAAGAGGAGAAAAAGGTCGATGAATTCAGGGCAATTGCAAATAGGGTAAAAGAGCAGATTGAAACTGAATATAACCTGCATCCGGGGACGCTTGAATTTTCTGAGGCACAGCGCGAAGCTTATACAACTGTTGGAGGTTATCCCGAGTTGGACGGCAAATACACCATTTTCGGTGAATGTATTTCAGGATTCGATGCGATTGATAAAATTGCGGCTCTTAAAACCGATAAAAACAATCGTCCGTATACCGACGTAAAAATAACTGTTACTGTTTTAACGGAATAATGAGGCAAATTGCAGGCATATTAATTTTGGTTATTGTTCTTTTTTCGTGCGGAAGAAAAGAAAAGACACAGCAGAATCCTGTATCTAAACCGGCACCGGAAAATGCGCAAAACCAAAACAGCGAATGGGAAGAATTATTGCCATCAGTAGTTAAAATTGATTCTTACGACGAGAACCGTATTCTGGAATCGGGACAGGGATTTTTTGTGGCCGAAAATCTGGTGGTTACCAAGTACTCGCTGGTTACCCAGGCCAATAGAGTTTTGGTTACACCTTTCGATACAAATAAAAAGTTTGTTTCCACTAAGTTTGTGGCTTTCGACAGGATAAACGACCTGGTAATTATACAGGTTGACAGCGTAAAACGTAAACCCATTGGACTTTTCCCCGAAACTGCACCCAACTCTGCAAAAACGATATGTGTGGTGCCAAAAACAGGAAAAACAATTCAGCTTTTTACTGGCAAAGCCCTAAATCTTGCATCGATTAAAGGAAATAAATTATACCGTATTACAAATCGAATTCGCCCGTCGCAGTTTGGTACGCCGGTGTTTGTTTCAAACAAAAAGGCCATTGGTATTGCTTATTCGGGAACGGTAAATTTCGAAATGCAGAGTTTTGCAATTCCCTCTTTTCTTATTGCAGATATGTTAAAGAAAAAATTAGAAGAAGCACAACCTTTGGAGTCTTTGCGGGTGACTTCCAATGCTAAAATTGCCGCTGAAAACAAAAAAATTAAAGGATTGGTTATGGAAACCGATGCCGGAAATATAACCATCCGTTTATTTAACGAAACGCCTGAATACCGCGATAACTTTATCAGGCTGGCAAAAGAGCATTATTTCGATAGTTTGTTGATTCATAGGGTAATAAAAGATTTTGGAATTCAGAGCGGAGCTGCCGATACACGTTATGCCGAGCCGGGCGATAATGTTGGTTGGAAGGGCCCGGGTTACACCATTCCTGCCCACATTGTGCCGGGTCTGTTTCATAAGCGGGGCATGATTGGTTCTCCGCGAAAGCCAGATACAAAAAACCAACGCCGCAGGTCCGACGGATCGCAGTTTTACATTGTTTCCGGCCGGAAATATTTCGATAACGAACTGGATGAACTGGAAGAACAAAACAATTACAAATTTAGTGCAGCCCAGCGCCAGGTGTATAAAACAGTTGGAGGCTCCCCGCATCTCGATGGAACTTACACAATTTTTGGACATGTAATATCAGGAATGAATGTGGTGGATAAAATCGTTCAGGTTGAAACCGACCAGCGCTGGCGTCCGGTTGAGGATATTCGGATAAAAAGGGTGCGGATTTTAAAATAACTCAGCCAGTTCCATTCCTTCCTTTAACCAGAAAGTTTTTAACCCGGCTTGTTTTGCCCCTTCAATATTATTCTCCAAATCGTCGATAAAAAGGGTCTCTTCGGGTTTAACACCCGATAACTCAATAACTTTCAGGTAGGCGCTTACATCGGGTTTTCGCTCGTGGATCTCGTGCGAGTAAAAAGTCTTTATAAAAAGTGAAGTGAAGTCGGTTTTGTGTTGTGCTTTAAAATCCGGTAGAAATTTGCCAATGTGTAATTCGTTAGTATTGCTGAAAAGATAGAGGTTATACTTTTTCCCTAATTTTTGCAGCAATTTAACTCTGTCAGCAGGCACACCCTTAAACATGGCATACCACGCATCGTTAATCTGGAGGTCGGTTGCATTCGGATTGTTCAGTAACTCACGAATCCTCTTCAGAAATTCTTCAGGAACAATTTTCCCAACTTCGAGATTGTAAAAAACCGGATCGGTATACGAATGCTGGCTGTCAATTATTTCCTCGTTTTGCGCCAAATCATAAAACGCTTTTATGGTTGCATCAAAATCGAGGTTAACCAATACCTTTCCCAAATCGAAAATGATATTTTTTATATTGGTGAGGTCTGTCTTCATTTTATTATTTTTAACAAGCGAATATAAATATATCATGAAAATTCAAAGCAAACATTATCATACAATTTGGCTAAAAGAAGACGATTCTAAAACTGTTCAAGTAATCGACCAACGAAAACTACCCTTTCAATTTGAGGTTTTTGATCTAAAATCTGTAGAAGATGCCTTTTTCGCAATTAAAGAAATGGTGGTTCGTGGTGCGCCATTAATTGGAGTAACTGCTGCTTACGGAATGTATCTGGCAATTCTCAGTTTTAAAGAAGGGAGTTTCAATGATTATTTAATTGAAAACGCGAAATACCTTAAATCATCGCGGCCAACAGCAGTAAACCTTGCTTTTGCAGTGGATGAAATGGTCGATATTATTTTGAAGGAGAAATCTTCTTCTGATTTAATTAAGAAATCACTCGAAAAGGCAAATCAGTTAAAAGAAAAGGAGATTGTGTTTGGAGATAAAATAGGGGAGTATGGATATGAGCTGATTGAAAAGATTTATAAAGAAAAAGGCGAAACGGTAAATATTTTAACCCATTGTAATGCCGGCTGGCTTGCTTGTATCGATTGGGGAACAGCCACTGCTCCAATTTACAAAGCACATCTAAAAGGAATTCCGGTACATGTTTGGGTAGACGAAACCCGCCCTCGAAACCAGGGGGCGAGGTTAACGGCTTACGAATTAGGGGAGGAAGGTGTTTCGCACACAGTTATCCCTGATAATACGGGCGGCCACCTGATGCAACACGGAATGGTCGATTTGGTAATTGTTGGCAGCGACCGTACTACACGCAACGGAGATGTGGCAAATAAAATAGGTACTTACCTTAAAGCATTGGCGGCAAACGATAATAATATTCCGTTTTATGTGGCGCTTCCATCGTCTACTTTCGACTGGACAATTGAGGATGGAATCCGCGAAATCCCAATTGAAAAAAGAGATGTAAAAGAAGTGGCAGAGATTGAAGGTTGGGATGGAACCGGCATTCGTAGTGTCCAGCTGATTCCTGAAAAAAGCGAGGTTGTAAATTATGGCTTCGATGTAACTCCGGCACGATTGGTTACCGGATTAATTACCGAACGGGGCATTTGCGAGGCGAACAGAAAAAGCATTTTAAAACTCTTCCCAGAATATTAAAAATGACAAAAATTGCAATAATAGGTGGCTCGGGACTCGAAGATCCGTCCATCTTACAAAATCCTGATGAGGTAACAGTTGAAACACCTTATGGTGAACCATCATCAAGTTTTAAAACAGGAAAAATAGGTGGCGTTGATGTGGCCATTTTATCGCGTCATGGGCGCGACCATTCCATTCCGCCAACGAAGGTGAACAACCGGGCCAACATTTGGGCAATTCGGGAATTGGGATGTACCCATATTCTGGTAACCACTGCCTGCGGTAGCTTACGCGAAGAAATCGGAAGGGGAGATGTGGTAATTCTCGACCAATTTCTCGATTTTACACGGCACCGGGAAGTTACATTTTTCGAGAAGTTTGAAAAAGGGGAACTGGGACATACCCCGATGGCCGATCCTTTCGACGATACGATGCGAAAAAAACTGATTGAAAAGGCTGCTGAACTTAACTTAAGGTATCATCCTAAAGGGACAATGGTAACCATTGAAGGGCCACGATTCTCCACTCGAGCCGAATCGAACATGTTTCGCTTGTGGGGAGCAGATGTAATAAATATGTCGGTAGCGCCCGAATGCATTTTGGCAAACGAACTGGAAATTCCATATGCAGCCATCGCTCTTAGCACCGATTACGATTGCTGGAAAACCGATGAGGAGCCGGTTACATGGGAAGAGGTGCTAAAAGTTTTTAACAGGAATGTGGAGAATGTTATTCAATTATTGACGAAAACAATTCCAGAGATAGGCTGATTTGTACTGCTGAACATTTCCCGAATTCATTTTATGGCACGGCATTTGTTAAATTAGTAACAACTGCTTCAAAGCCATGAGCAGAGTTCTTTACCGTTCAGTTAGTACTATATAAATTCAGCCATCCTGCTTCGTTTGGCTATCAATTTTCCGGCGGCGTCTTAAAAGGTGCCGCTTGTTTTTTATAAAACCATTTAAACTGAATACTTCTCCAAAGCACACAATAAAGCAAACCATCGGGTTTCATAACTCCCAACGAACTTATTCTTGCACCAACCATTGCTCGTGCAAACTGGTAGGAATTTCACCAATTGGAAAGGAACAGAATTCGTTCTACACCTTCACTTCTGGTGTAACTGTGGTTAATGATGTCCTTCGTACTTAAACGAAACTTTTAGTTTGATCCGGTAAAATGCAATTTTACCCTCTTCTAAGTGCATATCCATCTGGCAAACTTCGGCAATGCGTAAATCGCGTAAAGTTTCAGAAGCACGAGCAATAGCATTCTCTGCAGCTTTTTCCCACGACTCGGTACTGCTGCCCACTAATTCGATAATTTTGTAAACACTGTCTGGCATGACAATCTGATTTTAGGTTAATAAAATTTGTTATAAAAAAGGTTTTATCTTTTTACGGGTATTTTCTGCAATGGTTTAAATCAGAAGTCAGTCTTTGAAAAGAAATCAGAAGTCAATCCTGCAAATGGTAGCAAAAACACCGGAAATAAATGTAAATTAGTTCTCAAATATTAAACAGATGTGATGTCATTTCATAAATTAATTCAATTACGTCAGAGTGTAAGAAGATATCAGGGAAAGCCGGTTGAGAAAGAAAAAATAAGACAACTGATAGAGGCGGTAAATATTGCACCTTCGGCATGTAACTCTCAACCGTGGAAGCTGATAATTGTGGATGAGCCTGAGTTAAAAAACAAAGTGGCTAAGGCTACTTTTAACAAGGCCATTGCTTTTAATAAATTTGCGGTTCAGGCCCCTGTAATCGCGGTGTTGGTTATCGAAGAAGCAAACTTTATTGCGAAAATTGGTGGGAGCATTAAAAATCAGGAATATCCGGAGTACGACATTGGAATTGCGGCAGACCATTTTTGTTTGCAGGCAGCAGATCTGGGATTGGGAACCTGCATGATTGGGTGGTTTAATGAAAAAAAAATTAAGAAACTTCTAAATATTCCGAAGAAAAGAAAAGTGGGGCTGGTTATTACCCTGGGCTACCCACCTGCAGATTACAAACAGCGTAAAAAAATACGTAACCCGGTGGATGAAATTTGCGGATTTAATTCGTATTAACTTTTTTATGGCAAAAACTGTTTGACGTAGTTTCTGCTGGTTAAAATGGCTGCATTAATATCTTCTTCCGAACCTTCAAAAGCTTTGTCTTCTACTTCAATACAAACCGGGCCACGATATTTAACCGAAGTTAATGCCGAGAAAAATCCCCGCCAGTTAACATCGCCTAACCCGGGAATTTTGGGCGAGTGGTAATCCAGCGGATAGGCCATAATTCCAACCTCATTCAATTTTTCGCGGTGAACTTTTACGTCTTTCAGGTGAATATGGAAAAGCTTTTCGGCGAAATCGTAAATCGGTTTTACCTCGTCCATTTGCTGCCATACCAGGTGCGAAGGATCGTAGTTTAATCCAAAGTTTGGGCTGGGAATAATCTCAAACATTTTTTCCCAGATTGTCGGCGTTGTTGCCAGATTTTTGCCACCTGGCCACTCATCGCGGGTAAAAAGCATGGGGCAGTTTTCAATACCAATTTTAATGTTGTTTTCTTCGGCTACTTTTATGATTCCAGGCCAAACAAGGGCAAATTTTTCCAGGTTTTCCCCGATGTTTTTAGCAGGGTCGCGGCCAACAAAGGTGTTTACCACTGGAACTTCAAGTTTAGCGGCTGTTCGAATAACTTTTTTAATGTGTTCGATGTAAACTTCGGCCTGCGATTCATCGGCATCCAATGGATTGGGGTAATAGCCCAGTCCCGAAATATAAACATTGTTTTTTGCAAGTACCGATTTTATTTCTACAGCTTTTGTATTATCTGTTTCATCTACATTAACATGGGTAACCCCTGCGTAACGGCGTTCTGCTTTTCCTACCGGCCAGCACATTATTTCAACACATTTAAACCGGTTGGCTGATGCAAATTCAATTACCTCTTCAAAACTTTTTTCGGCAAGAACTGCACTAACAAATCCTAAGTCTAACATGGTTTATGGTTTTATTGGTTTCTGCTTAAAATAAAATTGTGGCTGAATTAATTTATTTTTTCCAGATCCAGACTCCGGAGCCGGGACTTTTCTCCATATACTCCCGTTTTGCCGCAAATGCTTCGTCTTCTGTGTCGTATGTTCCAATACCAACAATATAGAAGTTACCTCTTTTGCCCAGGTGAAACGGCTCAAATCCTTTAGCTTTCAGTTTCTGAAGGTAAGTCTCGGCATTAACTTCTTCTTTAAAACTTCCTCCAACCAGGTAATATTTAGGCGTATCAGGTTTCTCTGTAACTTCAGGTTCAGGCTCTATTGCCTCTTTTGTAGCAGTATCAATTTTAGTAACCACTGTCGAATCTTGTGTAACCGAATCTTGTGTAACAACTGGTTCATCTATTGTGGTTTCTTCAATTACTTCCGAAGTACTGGCTGGTGGCATTTCTTTTACCGTGTCTTTTGTAATAATAAATACTGTAATAACCGCCAGTGGAATGAAAATGAGCAACAACCATAACCAGCCTCCTTTTCTCTTTTTCTTTTCTTTTTCAATTGGAGGAACCGTTGCTGCAACAGGCTCCGGTTCTTCTTTTACAGGAACTTCAACCGGAGGTTCACTTGTCGCTTCTTCTGTAATAATGGGTTCAGTTGTTTTTTCTTCCGGGATTTCTTCAGGAGTTGTCGTAATTGTCGTTGTTTCCAGTCCAAACGAATCGAGCAAAAGGTTTTCATCATGTTCCGGGTCAAATTCAATTTCGTTTTGTTCGTTGTAAAACAGAACTCCGGTTTCTTTCAGTGTTACTTTTTCTCCTTTATCGAGCTGATAAATTATATCTTCACGTTCCTTTTCGATAACTTTCAAAGCATCGAAATGCGAAATTCCCTCACTTTCAGCAATGTGCCCAACCAGTAATCCATCGTTGTTTCTAATTTGCCGGTTAAACTTAATTACTTTCGACGGTGGTTTAATTTCTTCACTATCCTCAATTAATTCTGCAGGTTTATATTCTGAAACGAAAGCCCCGAATCCGGGAATAATTACTGTTTCGTTCGTTAAAAGCAGTTCGTGTATATGTTTACCAAATTCCACTCTGTATAAGTTTAAGTCGTAAAATTAAAAACATCTTTTTTAAACATACATAAAAAGCAAGATTAAGTTTATCGAAAGGTTTTTCAGGATCGTTCGTATTTCGTATAATAATACCAGCTTTTTTCTACTTTTATTGTTCAAACCAAATGAGATGTCGAAAATGATTTTAGTTACAGGCGGAACCGGGTACATTGGTTCACATACCGTTGTCGAGCTGCAGGAATCGGGTTATAAAGTTGTAGTTGTTGATGATTTGTCGAACTCCAGTATCGAAGTTCTGGATAATATTGAAAAGATTTCAGGTATTAACCCAGCATTCGAAAAGTTCGATTTAGCGGATAAACAAAAAACAGAAGATTTTTTTGAAAGAACACCGGGAATTGAAGCAATTATTCATTTTGCCGCATCAAAGGCTGTGGGAGAATCGGTTGAAAAGCCGTTGTTGTATTATCGGAATAACCTGGTTTCGTTAATGAACTTGCTCGAATGCCAGTTAAAGTTTAATGTGCCAAATATTGTGTTTTCATCGTCGTGTACAGTTTACGGCCAGCCCGAAGTTTTGCCGGTAACCGAAGATACGCCCCGTAAAGATGCGGAATCGCCATACGGAAATACCAAACGCGTAAACGAAGATATTTTAAGCGACGCCATAAATGCCTATCCTCAATTAAAAGGAATTGCACTGCGTTATTTTAATCCAATTGGTGCCCATCCATCGGCCTTGATTGGCGAATTGCCACTTGGTGTGCCGCAAAACCTGGTGCCTTTTATTACACAAACTGCCGCCGGGCTGCGCGACGAGCTGAAGGTTTTTGGCGACGATTACGATACGCCTGATGGCTCTGCAATACGCGATTACATTAATGTAGTTGATTTGGCCAAAGCCCATGTGGTAGCCATCGAAAGATTGCTTGGAGGTAAAAACAAATCGAATTACGAAATATTTAACCTGGGAACCGGAACCGGTTTGTCAGTGCTGGAGATTGTAAACGGATTTGAAAAAGCTACCGGGGTAAAACTAAATTATAAAATTGTTGACCGCCGTGCCGGGGATATTGAAAAAATATGGGCGGACACAACTTATGCCAACGAAGAGCTGGGTTGGAAAGCTGAAAAAGAACTGGAAGAAACCCTGCTTTCGGCCTGGAACTGGGAAAAAAATGTGAGAGGGATCAGATAAAAAGTTTTCAGTCGCAGTTTTCCCACCTTCATTTTATTTCAGTGGGCAGGCAGTCGCAGTTTTTAATCTGCTTTTTTTATCTATTTTTGAGTCAAATAAAATCTCAATAAGATGAAAAAAATACTTATTACCGGAGGTGCAGGATTTATTGGTTCTCATGTAGTTCATTTATTCGTAAATAACTATCCTGATTATAAAATAATAAACCTCGATAATTTAACTTATGCCGGTAATCTTGCCAATTTAAAAGACGTAGAGAGCAAACCTAATTACGAATTTGTAAAAGGCGATATTGTTGATGGCGATTTTATCCTGAAATTATTTGAAAAAGAACAGTTCGACGGGGTAATTCACCTAGCTGCCGAGTCGCATGTCGATCGATCGATTTCAAACCCAACAGAATTTGTTTTCACCAATGTAATTGGAACAGTAAATCTTTTAAATGCCGCAAAACACATTTGGAAAGACGATTTTTCGGACAAGAAATTTTATCATATTTCAACCGATGAAGTATATGGTTCATTGGGCGATGAGGGAATGTTTACCGAAGAAACCAGTTACGATCCGCACAGCCCGTATTCGGCTTCAAAAGCAAGTTCTGACCATTTTGTGAGGGCATATCTCGATACTTTTGGAGTGCCAACAGTAATTTCAAACTGTTCCAATAATTATGGTTCATTCCAGTTCCCCGAAAAGTTGATACCACTATTTATTCATAACATAAAAAACAACAAACCGCTTCCGGTTTACGGGAAAGGCGAAAATGTACGCGACTGGCTCTGGGTGGTTGACCACGCACGGGCTATCGATGTAATTTTCCACAAAGGCAAAACTGGCGAAACTTACAATATTGGCGGATTTAACGAGTGGACAAATATCGACCTGATTCGGGTAATGTGCCGAAAAATGGATGAAAAACTTGGGCGCCCAAAAGGTGAATCAGAAAAGCTGATAACCTTTGTAAAAGACCGCGCCGGGCATGATTTGCGTTATGCTATCGATGCCACTAAAATTAAAAATGAACTGGGCTGGGAACCTTCGCTTCAGTTTGAAGAGGGGATTGAAAAAACCATTGACTGGTACCTCGAAAACAAAGAGTGGCTTGAAAATGTAACCTCGGGCGATTACCAAAAGTATTACGAGGAACAGTATGTGAAAAGGTAGCAGATAAAATATTTAAAATATTGTCAGAAAAGGATGTCCTTTTTTCATGAATGTAAAATTATTGGTTTATTTCGAAAATAGTATCTCAAAAGTTTCAGGAACAGAATTTTATACTATCTTTGCGCCACATTTTTCAAAAATAAATTAAGAATTATGCCAGTAAAAATGAGACTAGCGCGGCACGGCCGCAAACGCTACGCTTACTACCACATTGTAGTAGCAGATAGCAGGGCGCCACGAGATGGCAGGTACATTGAAAGGATTGGTTCATATAATCCTAACACTGATCCTGCTACAATCGATCTCGATTTTGATAAAGCTTACGACTGGCTTGTTAAAGGCGCACAACCTACTGACACCGTTAAGGCAATTTTGTCGTACAAAGGTGTACTCTACAAAAAACACCTTATGGGTGGAGTGAAAAAAGGAGCATTCGACGAAGCTGAAGCTGAAAAACGCTTAGAAGCTTGGATTGCAGAGAAAGAAGCTAAAATTCAGGCTAAAATCGACAGATTAGCAGGAGAAGCTGACGCTGAAACCAAAAAGCAACTTGAAGCTGAATCGAAAATTAAGGAAGACAGAGCTGCTGCAATTGCTGCTAAAAATGCAGAATTAGCTGCAGAAGTTGAAGAAGCAAATGCTGAGGCAGAAGCAGAGGAAGCTGCTGAAGAGGCAGTAGAAGAAACTTCTGAGGAAGTGACTGCAGAAGCTGAAACACCGGCTGCAGAAGAGGTTAAAGAAGAAGCAGAAGCACCTGCTGCTGAGAAAGCAAAAGCTGAAACTACTGCAGAAGTTAAAACCGAAGCAGAAGCACCTGCTGTTGAGAAAGCAAAAGCTGAAACTACTG
>JBDLJS010000010.1:0-52665 GCA_039714235.1 Bacteroidota bacterium
GTTGAAACCGCTTCAGTAATCCTATCAGTAAAAAACGACTGAATTTTTGCGTGCAACTCATCAGCATTTATTCCTGTTAGAAATACCGTTGCAATGCTTTTGTTAATTACCTCCAGCAGCTCAGGAATTGCCGACACCACAACGAATTTCCGCCCTTTACTTTTTCCTGAATATTCTTTTAAATTTTGTATTGAAGTTGGGTTGCCAATGTGGCTGCCACCCAATCGAATAACTCTATCCGACATAACAATTCTTTTTTTTGAAAATTAATTTTGATTTAAAACGCTCGGAATATGAATGCCTTCTGCCAACAGATAACCATCGAAAGAAGGCTATCGCATAAACATAGACATAGACGACATGAATTCAGCACAACAGTTGTTTGCTGCTGCTAAAGAAGTGGTATTTCCATTAACTAAATTCATTACTGTCGATTTTGTATGCAGCAAATATAAATTGATTTTTTAAAAAACCAAACTTATTTGGAATGAGTTTAGATAAAATTAATATTCAAAAGTTTTTACAAATCGTATTTATCAATTAAATAGATAAATGATGCAATTGCCGCACTTCCCAGTTGAAATTCGCGAAAATTTACCTGCTCGAAAGAATCGTTCTCTGAGTGGTGATAATCGAAGTAACGCTGCATTTCGGGGATAAAAGAAGCAAGCGGAATTCCAAATTGTTTTAGCGGGCCAATGTCGACACCGCCACCGCCTTTTTTAAAATCAATAATTCCATATGGCTCGAAGTATTTTTTCAGCGCCAGTATCTCTTCCTGTCTTTCTGCAGGCGCAGAAACACCGAATCCCCGTGGCATTAACCCACCGCGGTCGGCTTCCAGGGCAAAATAATGGTTTTCATTATTTAATGCTGCCTGCCGGGCATACTCTTTACCTCCACGCTGAGCTACTTCCTCGTCCATAAACATTACAGCCCGTATGGTTCTTTTTGGCTTTATTCCCAGTTTGTTATACAGGCGCAGCACTTCAATACTTTGCATGCACCCTGCCCCATCATCGTGTGCCCCTTCTCCCGGATCCCATGAGTCGATGTGACCGCCAACGGTAATTATTTCATCGGGAAACTCTGATCCTTTTATTTCACCAATTACATTATGCGAAGTTACCTCGGGCAGTGTTTTGCAGGTAGTTCTGAAATAGAAAGTCAATTTAGGATCAGTTTTTAACCACTCGCTTAACAGGTTAGCCCCATTTGTACTAATTGCCACTGCCGGAATTTCAGGCACACCCTCTTCGTACATCATTACCCCGGTGTGAGGGAAATCGTCCTGCGAGGTGGTTAGTGAACGTACAACAACCCCAACTGCGCCATATTTTGCAGCTTCGGCAGCGCCTTGTGTTCTCTGATTGGCAGCTTTACCGTAAGCTCCGAATGTATTAATCATTTTCGGGTCCATGGGGCGGTTAAAAAAAACTATTTTGCCTTTAATATTTTCCGTTCCGAGTTCCTTTAGTTCATCGAAGGTATGTACTTCAACCACTTTTGCTGACAAACCCACATCGCCTGTCCCCACAGAATTCCCCAGTGCTGCAACCGGAACTCCTTTCTTTCCAAACTTACCGGATTGAATTGAAGCCTGCTCTTTTTCGCCCCTTACCCACCTCGGAACTTGTACGGGCTGTTTATAAACCGTGTCCAGGTTCATCTTGCTCATTACCCTGAAAGTAAATTCAACAGCAGCTGCAGCTTGCGACGATCCCGTAACCCGACCGTCACAGTTTTTACACAAATACCTCAGGTTCTCGTAGGCAGTCTGGTCGGTCAATGCTTCGTCGAAAATATTTCTGATTACTTGAGATTCTTCCTGCCCGTAAATTTCATAAAAAGCAGAAAACGGAAGTAGTATAATTAGCAATAATAAGATCTTCACTTTATTTCAATTTTGGTTGAAAATACAAACTAGAACAACTACAGCAACATATTTATAATATTTTTTACTAAATTTCTACTGCATCTAATTTTCGAATCATATTGAACAATATTCGATTTAATAAGTTAAGAAAGCAGAGTTTCAATCTTTAAAAATGTCTGATGATGTTTGTTTTATTTAAACACAATTAACTTTGCGCCGTATTTTATAAAAAAATATTATGAGTAATAGTTTACTAAAAGGAAAAAGAGGGATTGTTTTTGGGGCTTTAAATCCGGAATCGATTGCCTGGAAAGTTGCAGAGCGTGCACACGAAGAGGGTGCAACACTTGTTTTAACCAATACACCAGTGGCTATTCGGATGGGAGAAACAAAAAGCCTGGCCGAAAAGCTTAGCACAGAAGTAATTGGTGCCGATGCAACCAACATTGATGATTTGAATAATCTTTTTATAAAGTCGATGGAAATACTTGGGGGAAAAATTGATTTTGTTCTTCACTCCATTGGGATGTCGCCAAACGTAAGAAAAGAAAGACACTACAGTGACCTTGATTACAATTACCTGAACAAAACACTGGATATTTCTGCTGTTTCGTTCCACAAAGTGCTGCAGGTAGCCCGAAAGCTTGATGCCATAAACGAATGGGGCTCGGTAGTTGCATTGTCGTATGTGGCTGCACAACGAACCTTTTTCGGATACAACGATATGGCAGACGCCAAAGCATTACTCGAGTCTGTTGCACGAAGCTTCGGTTATATTTACGGCCGCGAACGAAGGGTTAGAATTAACACCATTTCGCAATCGCCAACAATGACTACCGCAGGAAGTGGCATAAAAGGATTCGACCGGTTATATGATTTTGCCGAAAGAATGTCGCCGCTGGGAAATGCTTCGTCCGACGAATGTGCTGATTACTGCATTACAATGTTCTCCGACTTAACAAAAATGGTAACCATGCAAAACCTTTTCCACGATGGAGGATTTTCGAATATGGGTATGAGTTTACGTGCTTTGCAGCAATACGAAAAAGGACTGGGCGAGGATTGTGAGTGCGGCTCAGATCCGGATGAGCATATATTTGACTAACACTTTTCTAAAATATTGTATACAAAAAAAGGGTTGCCTACCAGCAACCCTTTTCAATTTATCTTTAAACCTGATTATTAATAACCGGTGTTTTGTACCATATTACCATTGGCATCCATTTCCGCAACAGGAATTGGAAATGCATAGTTGTAAGAACCGTAAGCAGGACCACCGTGTCTTTGCTTAAATGCGTCAACCACTGGAATATCATTTCCGGTACGTGCTAAATCGTGGAATCTGAAACCTTCGAAACAAAGCTCTCTTCTTCTTTCCAAAAGAATTGTCTCTTCAGTAGCTTCAGTGTGTGCAACAGCATTTCTTTCTGCTGTAATTGAATTTAACTGAGCAAGAGCACCACCGGCATCGCCAGAATTCAATAACGCTTCAGCATAATTTAAAACAACCTCTTCGTAACGGAATACCGGAATGTTGTCAGAATAGTCGTATGACGGATATTTACCAAGGTTTACATACAATCTGGCAGGAACGTCAGGATCGGGGCCAATCATATCAGCTGCAGCCCTTACATCACCTTCGTCAAATGCATTGTATAAATCTTTCAGGCCTTCAACATCGCCGTACGCTTCACCACGATAGATTTGTTGCAGACCATTAATGTTTGCATTATCGGTTGAGCTGTAAGCCAGTTCAAAAATTGAATTCGCTGCAGCATCATTCAGGAAAGAAGCAGCGTAATCAACTCCCTGAACAATACTATAGTTACCTGAATTCATGATTACCTCACAGGCAGTTTTTACATCGTTCCATTCGCCAAAATAAGTACCTACCCTTGCTTTTAATGCCTGAGCTGCATAATGAGTGAGCAACTCTTTTGATGGGTCATCCATTGATGTACTCATCATTGAAATAGCAGTTGCAATATCGGCTTTAATTTTTGTTTTTGTTTCGTCTACAGAAAGTCTTGCCGGAGCTGTGTCTTCACCTTTATATTCTTCCATATAAGGTACGCCTAAATTACCACCGGTATGTTGCTGACCATAATACAATAAAAGATCATAATGAGCCAGAGCCCTGATAGCATAAGCCTGTCCCTGGTAATGTTGCAAAATGTCTGCATCTCCCTCAATCTCTGCAGGATCTAAAGCAATAATGATATTAGCAGAAGCTATTACCTGATAGGCTTCAGCCCAGTGTCCGCCAAAATTATCGGTATAATCCATTTCGGCATCGGTTACAAAACGACCTGAGTTACCGTTTGAGAAACAGTTATCACTTCTTACTTCACCCCAGATAATAAAATCTCTTCCGTAATAACCGCTACCAGTCATTCTGTTAAAGGCACCATATAGTACACCTTTAACATCCTCTACGTTAGTAATACTACCTTCTACGGCTTTTGCCTGTGCAAGAGTTGGTTCCAGCGATTCTTCGTTACAAGAAGAGAAGATACCGGCTAGTATTACCACTGAAAATAATAAATATATTGTCTTTTTCATCGTTCTAGAAATTTAAATTAACACCAAAAACTATCGATTTAATAGGAGGTGTTTCAAGACCTGTCCTACCGTCTGCACGGGTTTCAGGGTCAAATCCCTTCCTTGTTCTCTCATCAAATGCATAAGTCCATAAGTTGGTTCCTCTAACATATACTGAAACACCATCCAGTTTAGCCTGTTTTACCAACGATGCTGGCAAATTATATCCCAATACCAGATCTTTCAGCCTCACGTAATCGCCTTTATAAATCTGGCGGGTTGATGTGCTTACTGACTGGTGAGGACGATACCCGAATTCGAATTTTGGAACATCGGTAATATCACCGGGCTGTTGCCATCTTTCAAGTAATTCAGCAACACCATTGAATAGACCAACTGAATACAATCCGTTATCCCAGGTGTAATGATCCCACATTTCCTGAATCTCGTGTCCACCGGCAAAATATACATTTGCATCAAGGTAAACACCTTTAAAGTCAACATGGAAACCCCCTCCACCTGAATAGGTTGGAAGTGCACTCTTACCTGTGTAGGTACGATTTGCTTCGTTATACTCTTCTGTAATCGCGTCTGGATCTACAATGTTGCCATCATCGTCGGTTTCGTTTACATACCACTGTGGTACACCGGTATCAGAATTAACGCCTGCCCACTCTCTCATGTACCATGCGTTAATAGGATGACCAATATCGGTTTTTGTATCACCGCCTGTTATTGTAATTACTTCACCCTCACCATCTTTTGCCAGTTCGGTAACTTCGTTGTTAACTGTGGCAAAATTGGCATTAACACTAAGGTTGAAATCTTTTGTACGGATAATTGACCAGTCAACAATAGCTTCAAAACCTTTGTTAACCATGGCACCAACGTTTCTTGTTATGGTATTGTGTCCAGATGTTTGTGATAACGGAACACCTAACAGCAGGTCGAATGTTTCTTTATTAAAGTATGAAACAGAACCATCAACCTTACCATCGAAGAAAGTAAAGTCGAAACCAACGTCGTAGTTACGGTTTTTCTCCCAGGTTAGTAATGGATTACCATATCCGCTTGGGTAAGAAGCTCCCAGCCCGGCGTAATCTGCATCAAATGCAAGCAATGATTGATACTGATTCAGACCAACACCAGAGTTACCACTAATACCGTATGAACCTCTCATCCTTAAGTTATCAATCCATGTAGCTCCATCGAGGAATCCCTCTTCGCTCATATTCCATGCAGCACCAACTGCCCAAAAATTACCATAGCGCTGGTCGGCCGCAAACCTTGATGAACCTTCACGACGGAAGGTAAGGTCGAGAATGTATTTACTTGCGTAATTATAATTTACCATTCCAAGGTACGAAAGGTTGGCCCAATCAGAGAATGAAGATGTGGCATCGAAGTTTGTACCTGCTGATGCAATATTGGTTAAACCATCAGTTACAAAGCTTTCGCCGTATCCGTATAAATACCACGACTTAAATTTCTGATATTCCATAAGTGCTTTAAATGCAATGGTATGATCGTCATACGCCACACTGTAATCAAGCGAATTTGTGAATACCAGGTTGAAATCCTGATCGACACTGGCCTCTGCAGAACCACCTTCTTGTGCCGAATCACCGTGATGTCTGTTATAATAACTTTTAAAATGGCTCAAAATAAAATCTAAACCAACAAGAGTTTTAAACTTTAATCTGTCAACTATTTCCCACTCAAGAAAACTGTTTGACAAACCACGAGTCATATGGTTCCAATTTACATTATGTTCCTGTAAATACAGAATGTTGTACAGCGAAGAACTATAATCGGTATTTACTTCACCATCTTCAGTATAGACAGGAATTGTAGGATTCATAAAATACCTCAGGATATGTGGATTGGCAAAATATGCCGAAGTTTCAAGGAAAATGTCATCCTGATTAGTATAAGAAAGATTATTGGTGGTAGAAAATTTTACTTTATCACTGAAATTTCTCTGATAATTTAACTGTCCAGTAATCCTTTCGAACAGGTTACCCACAACAACCGCTTCGTTATTCATATAACCCAATGATACGTAAAATGAAGAAATCTGGTCACCACCGGAAGCAGAAACATTAATATCGTAAATAGGTGCATTTTTGTTCAAAACAGCATTGCCCCAATCACCTTCCGGCCTTCCGGCCTCACGCCACTCTTCATAACCATCTACCCACGACAACCTGTTTTCAGTTGCATAGTTCCATGCATCATCCGGTGTAGATAATCCGTTTTCAGCCCCATAAGAATTTATAACAGCTTCAAGATAAAGTTCTTCTCTTTGAGCCGCAGTAAGCGTTTGGCGCCCTTCATCGGCTTTATTCTGGAAACCGTAGCTTGCTGATACATTAAATTTTGTTTTACCAACTTTACCTTTATTTGTGGTAATTACAATTACACCATTTGAACCACGTGCTCCATAGGCTGAAGTGGCCGAGGCATCTTTCAAAACAGTAATTGACTCAATATCATTACTGTTCAGAGCTGCCAAAGTGTTCAAAGAAGACATGGCACTTGAACCTGAAACGTTTGCCTGAATAACCGGAACACCATCGATAACAATTAAAGGTGCATTACTTGCGGTAATGGAACCAATACCCCTTATTCGGATATCCTGAGTTGAACCAGGAGTACCTGAAGTGGTGTTAATTGTTAAACCTGCAACCTTTCCCTGAAGGGCCTGGTCGACAGAGGTTACAGGAACTTCGCGAAGTTCTTCAGCAGCAACCTGAACTGTAGAACCGGTTATTTCGTTCTTACCTCTTACTGCATAACCAGTAACAATAACCTCATCCAAACCAACATAATCCGGTTCCAGTACACCATTAATGGTTGTACCTTCAATCGGTTTTTCAATTGTTTTCATCCCAACAAATGAGAAAACAATGGTTTGTGCATCATTCGGAACATCAAGTTGATAATAACCATCGATATTGGTTATCGTACCAATTGTTGTACCTTTTACTACAATAGAAACACCAGGTATACCTGTACCATCGTCAGAACTGGTTATAGTCCCGCTGATACTTTTTACCTGTGCTTCAACTACGAGCACGCCAAACATGGCAATGCCCAATAGCATAAGCGCAATTTTTTTCATAGATAAAATTTTAAGTTAGTAACTCACTCACAATTGTAATTCGACATCTAAATTAGGAAAAAAATAGAAATTAACATATTTTCACATATAAATAAGACGAATACTGGAGGGAAGCAATTAAACTTAAATACCTATTTTTATAAATTATTATAAACCGACTAAAATGAAAAAATTTGTTTTAATACTTCCTTTGTTTTTCTGTATTACATTGTTATCAATTGGTCAGGAAAAAATCAATGTGGTTATTATTGGTGCACACCCCGACGATTGCGATGTTGATGCCGGAGGAACAGCCATTAAATTTGCAGAGGCGGGACACAACATTTTATTTGTATCGATGACCAACGGCGATGCAGGGCACCATACCATGGGAGGAGGGGCACTTGCAAAAAGAAGAATGAACGAAGCAAAAGAAGCTGGGAAACGATTCGGAGTTGAATACATTGTTTTGGATAATCACGACGGAGAGCTGATGCCAACACTGGAAAACCGGAAAGAGATAATCCGTTTAATAAGAAAGTGGAATGCTGATATGGTTATTTGCAACCGTCCGAACGATTACCATCCTGATCACCGTAACACGGCAATTCTTGTACAGGATGCAGCGTACATGGTAATTGTTCCGAATGTTGTTCCTGAGATTGCGCCACTTAAAAAGAATCCGGTTTTTCTTTACACCCAGGACAGATTTCAGAAACCAACACCGTTTCAACCCGATATTGTGGTAGATATTACAAGTGTAATCGACCAAAAAATATATGCCATGTCGGCCCACGAATCACAGTTTTTCGAATGGCTGCCATGGACTATGGGGAGATTAGACCAGGTACCTGAAACAGAAGAAGAACGTTTGGAATGGCTGGGAGAATGGCGTAACCCAAATCTCTCTGAAGCGATGAAAAAATCGACTCAAAAATGGTATGGTGCAGAAAAAGCAGACGCAATAAAATATGCCGAAGCATTCGAAATTTGCGAATACGGGAGACGCCCTTCTGATGAAGAGATTAAAAAGCTATTTCCAATGCTGAGGGATTAGTTTATTCCACTTTTTCAAGTTTCAGATAATCAATACCAGCCATATTACCTGGTTTTGCCAATTTGTCGGCTCCAATAATTTTTACTGAAAAAATATTTACTCCCTCGCTTAATACCTGATTACCCAGTTCAACCTGAAATGGTAATACGGCAGTTTCGTTAAAACAGTTTATCGGAATACCAACTGGTTTACCGTTAAGATACAATTGAATAATACCATAATCGACTGCCATCGTTAATTGTGCTGAAACCTTATATTTCCCTGTATTATTTATAATAAATTTAGAAATCAATTCATCACCAGCCTCTCCATTCCTCCACCAGAGCTGACTTTCGCCGCTCCATCCAAAATCGCCCGATTGCGTAGTTGCTGTTCCTGATTGAGCTGAAATAATCTCCAAATGCTCACCTTCAATTATTCCGTCATTATTTACAACAGGTTTATAAATATCGGAACGTTTTAATGCCACCTGCTTTTTTACTGATTCAATATCGGGCAAGACATTGCTTTTTGTCCCGGGTTTTGCATACCACATGGCGGTCATGGCATAATTCATTTTGGTTTTTACCCAGTGCCACATTTCAATATTCGAACTCAATTCTCTATTAAACGGCATAGCGTCGAGCGAACGGTAGCGCATGTTTACAGTCATTCCCGGATGAAAATTGCCGGCACCGGTAGGTTGGGCAATAAACGCATGAGTAAACTTCTCGGGACGGCACCAGGCATAGCCATAATAATCTTCGGTGCCTGTTCCGATACACGAAGGGAATTCTTCGCCATCTACAAAAATTTTCTCGTCTCCCTCGCCCCACCATGCATCAACCGTATTAAAAACTGTTAATGCATCGCCAACATAAACTCCCTGTCCGGTTAAATCGACATAATTAACATCGTAATGCCATTCATGATTTTCCAGCGCCGGGTCAGAGGCGGTATGAATCCGGTTGTATTCGTGCCACGAAGCACCAAAGTACATACTCGATTTTTTCCATTTGTAAGGAGATGATGAAACTTTTAAATCGATATAAACAGGTTCTTTCCCAAAATTTACAACACTAACTTTTGCCGAGTTTTTAAAAGACATCATCCACGAAGCCTCCATCCAGCCGTTATCATCAACCTTACTGTACCAGGTTTTTGAAGAATTAAGTTGATAACCTGTTCCGAAAAATTCGCCCACCGGCACCCAAACTGTTTCTTCTCCATCGAACTTTATACTTAATACCGTTGAACGCAGTGCCTGGTTTATATTTTGAGCGTCAAGTTTCAATGCTATTTGTGAAATTGCCTGTCCTTTTTTATTGAAGTTTATTGTCAAACTATCATTAGTTTTAATTCCTGTTGACTTATTAACTGTTACCCTGGTAATCTCAGGTTCGTCGAGAAGTCTGTTGCAGGTAGCGATTATTAAGTCTTTGCTCTTCTTTAATTCTTCTTTTGAAAAACTTACCACTTCAACTTCAGGCTCATAGGATCTGTAATTAATGTTGTAATATATACTTGGTCGCCACCGGTTGTTTTCAAATTTAACTGCATCGCACTCGTAGGTAATTTTACATTGTTTCGAATATGGAATGGGTAAATACAAATTATGTCCGCGTCTTTGGTAATCAGTTTCTGCCGAAACAGAAGAAGACAAAGGATACGGAGCGATAAATTCACCACTTAATATCTCCAGAACATTCCCTTCTATTTCAGGGATTTTATTTCCGTCAATATAAATCCTTAAAATGCCATCCGATGCTCCTTCTCCTGCAAATGTCATCCAGTAACGCACAACAGCTCCAGGGCCATCGGCATCGAAAAGTACAAACTCGCGCCGGCCATTATTTTCCTCTTCACGAATAAACTGTGTATAATCGGCATTGGCCCACCAATTCTTATCGTCAGGAGAAACACTTTTTCGGTCGTAACTACTGAATTGTTTTAACGAATAATTGTTTTTAGGGAAATAGGTTAATGCTGATTTGTCGGTCATTTCGCTCAAAAGCGATTCCATTGTAATTACATCTTTTTTACACGACGAAAAAACAACTAAAACAAGAAGGAATAAAAAAGTCCGGTTCATATTTTTTGGTTTTTAGTTTATTAAAAGTATAAAAAGTATTTACAATTTAAGCCGGATGCCAATTTTGGAAAGAAGAGCGGCAAAGCCAATCATCAGTAATGCCCATACAACCGAACCCAATACAACTATTAAGGAATATTCCGATTGTTTATAAATAAGAATTGGCAAGCTATTTAACCATATCAGGTAATATAATATGTTAGGGGCCAGGTAGGTTGTTAACGAATTTTGGCCTGCAGGTTTAAAAACGGCTATCCATTTTTTCTTTCCCAAAACATCGATAACCAAAAATAAAATAATAAAAAGCAAAACACTTATTCCGTTGCAAATCATAGCCCAGCTGGGCGTTCCCATAGTTTTTGAAATAATAAACCATTGGCGTAAAACAAAACCTGCGACAAGGCTCAAAATCCCGATTGCGATGCCTGCAGTTATAAAGCTGCCTGTGTTTACCTTAACTAACCTTCTTAACACAAGACTAAAAAATAGCCCTGCCATAACAATTGAAGGAATATTGCCACCAAAAATAACTCCAAAATAAGGATTCAGGAAATCTAAAAAGGTTAACAAATCGAGATGAGATGAGATATTTATTCCTACAAAGCCCATCCAGACAATGAAAGTACCAATGATATTTTCTTTAAATAACAGGTATATTATGGCAGTAACCAGATATCCCCAACCAATTAGCCCTAGAATGCCCCACCAACTGGTTTTTAACCACGTTGTTTCTTCAAGTGGTCCGGCTTTAAAAACAATAATCAGGGCTATCAAACCAATTATTCCAATACCTTTCAGAATCATTACATATCGTCGCTCTATACTCTCATACAGGTTCCATACCAGGAATATACAGATATAAACCAACACAGCCCATAAATATTTGTGCATCCCTGTCAACTCAGGATTCACCCGTTCAACATTCAGCATTAAAACACTGATAATCAGAAGGCTGACAGTACGGACAAGAATGTGATAAATCAACCTCAGATTAGAATCTCCCTTTTTAATCCTGCTTTGAATTGCGAAAGGGACAGCCATTCCGACCATAAACAGGAAACCGGGAAACACCCAGTCTGCCAGGCCCATTCCGTCGAAATCGGCAGCGGTATGAGTTAACCATTCTGGAACACCGGGAACATATAAATCGTTAACAAAAAGCATTAAAAAAAGGGTTAATCCGCGCATTATATCTATGGTAAGAATTCGTTTCCCGGAACTCATTTAAATTTTTCGATTAAGATAATAAATTGATTTTATGATAACCGATGACAAATCACATTCTAAGAAATATTAAACCAGCTTTTATTGACTTTCAACCATATATTTCGTAACTTTTAGTTAAACAATAAAAATTACAGCCATGAAGAAATATTATTACCTGCTGGTAACGCCCGAATCGCTAATAGCTTCTCACCTCTCTCCTTACGAATTTGGAAATTACCTGTGTGTGGGGACTAAAAAAAGAACACGGAGTCAGAATATCTACTTTAAACTCGATCCCAATAAAATGAAAGACCTGCCGGAACGATACATTGCCAACCACTTAATTCCTTATCCTGATGGTGAACCCAAACGTTCGGTTTTCTTTTCCATTTACAGGGTAATTGAAAATACACCGCTGGCTGCACTCAAAAGCTTGTACCTTGCGACCGACGACGGAAAAGTTCTGGAACTACAGTCTTCGGAATATACCGAGATTGAATCAGACGAAACGCACCTTTACCAGCAGTTTAATCCAATAACGACAAGAGTTGCCAGTAAATTGCTGCCAAACGAATTTATCAGTTTCTTAACCGATACCAGCAAGCCTGTTTCAACACCAAAATTAATGTTTACCGAATTGCTGCTGAATGAGTTGGCACACGATCCGAATGCTCCGATACACAACCTACCTTATCCGAATCCCGACCATTTACGCGATTGCCTGATTAAACTTAACAATACAAAAGGAAGATTGACAAAAACAGTTTTACGGTTTATGCAGGGCGATCTCTCTTACCGGACGATTAAAAACGGTTTCTTTATCGGTGAACAGGATCGGTATCTGTATTATCCGTTTCCTTCTGTTGAAGAGCTTGAGGCAAAACATTTTAGCTGGTGGCGTTCGGCATTAACCCAACATTTTTAGTATTTTGCCAATAAAAAAAAATGAAACGAGCATATAAAATTTTGCAAACAGGAGGATCATTATAAACGAGTTCCATCGAATACCGTTGAAAATTTTAAATTATAATGAGATGAAAAGGATATTTGTCGGTCTGATTATCTTATTAACCGTTTATTCGTGCGCCAATAAAAATTGTAACGATGAGACAGAGAATACGCAAAAACTGGAAATCGGAGGCGATTTTTCCATTATGAAAAAAATGGAAGACTCGGGAGGTATTTACAAAATAGACGGGCAGGCGAAGGAAGGTTATCAAATTTTCAAAGACAATGGTTATACATGGGCCAGGCTCAGGATTTTTCACACCCCGAATATGGAAGGGCCGGTTTGTAACAGCCTCGATTATACCATAGCATTGGCGAAAAAGGCAAAACAGTTTGGTTTTAAAATTTTCCTGAATTTTCATTACTCCGATACCTGGGCCGATCCGGGGCACCAAATTGCTCCCGAAGCATGGCAAAACAAATCTTTTGAAGCAGTAACCGACAGTGTTTATGCCTACTCTAAAAGTATAATTGAAGCTATGGAAGATGTAGGTGTATTGCCCGATTTAGTACAGGTGGGAAATGAAATTAACAACGGCATGATTTGGCCTTACGGGAAATTGTGGAATGATGACGGAACTGCAAACTGGGATAACCTGACAACTTTGGTTAAAGCGGGAATCAGAGGTGTTAAGGAAGCTAAGAACGGATTTGATATACCAATTATGATTCATGCGGCTACAGGAGGAGATTTGGTAGCTTCAAACAATTTCTACAAAAACTTCCTGCAACGCAATGTAGAATTCGACATAATCGGATTAAGCTATTATCCCTGGTGGCATGGCACTTTCGACCAGCTGGAAACCAACCTCGAATATTTGTCGGGGGAGTACGAGCAGGAAATTTCGCTGGTAGAAACCGCGTACTATGCCAACGGATTTTACCCTGAACCGAGTGAATGGGTACTCGATATTCAACCCTATCCTCCAACAGAACAGGGACAATACAATTTTATGGTTCATTTAAAAAATATCCTGGAAAAATATCCCAAAGTCACCTCATTGTATTACTGGAAGCCGGATGGACTGGACATTCCTGATTCGGGTGTGCACTTTATTGGCCGTAGTCTTTTCGACAGAGATGGAAATGTTTTAAAAGGAATCTCTGCCTGGAAATAAACAGCTAAATATAAAAAACACATAGGTTTAGAATTTGGATAAAGATTCAAAATAATAGTTCATTGGCTGGAAGTTGGAAGACAGAAGGAAAAAACTAAAAATAAAACAATTTCGTCACTAAATAAAACTCATTTATTTTCCTAATTCTTTAAAATCATTTTATCTTCATAACCGATTTAAACCAAATAACTTAATAACCTAATAATAATGAGTTCAATTTCAAGAAGAAATTTTTTGCGATCGGCGACTGCATTTACAGCAGGGTCGTTTATTATTCCCAATTTAATTAGTTGTTCCCCTTCGGATCAAATAAACATCGCCGCCATAGGAGCCGGTGGACGGGGAAGACATAACATTGACCAATGTACCGGGAAACCGGAAGATAACACATGGGTGAATATTGTAGCATTATGCGATGTGGACGATAACCGGGCGAGAGATACGTATCTGGCATATCCAAACGCCAAACGTTATAAAGATTTCAGAAAAATGTTTGATGAAATGGCTGACCAGATTGATGCAGTTTTGGTTGCAACACCCGACCATACCCATTTTGCAGCAACAATGGCAGCCATGCAACTGGGCAAACATGTTTATGTAGAAAAGCCACTGGCACATAACGTTTGGCAATTGCGAACCCTGCAAAAAGCAGCACATTACTACAACGTAATAACCCAAATGGGCAACCAGGGACATGCAACCGACGGAATCCGCAGGGTAAAAGAATGGTACGATGCAGGAATTACCGGCGATGTAACCGAAGTACTGGCCTGGTTTAACGGACCTAATTTTGGCGAAGGAAAATATTTTACCAAACCACCGTCTTTTCAGGCACCTGAAGAGCCTGTTCCTGACGGACTGGATTGGAACCTGTGGCTCGGGCCACAATCGCAAAGGCCTTATAACCACGTTTATGTGCCAAAGTCGTGGCGAGGATTTTACGATTTTGGGAATGCTGAGCTGGGTGACTGGGCATGTCACACTCTCGACGCCCCTTTTTGGTCGCTCGATTTGGGAATGCCAACAGCGACGGAATGTATTGCGAATTCAGGGGCCCCTGATGGATTTGTTCCCGACAGTTCAATAATTAAATTTGAATTCCCAGCACGCGGAAATAAAGCTCCTGTAACTTTAACCTGGTATGAAGGTGGTTTAAAACCCGAATTACGTCCCGAATGGAAGCTGGATGAATTGCCGGGTTCAGGTATGATTATGGTTGGCGAGAAACAAAATATAATTACCGGTGGCCGCCCGAACAATGCGCAATTAATGATGCCGGAAGAAGAATGGAAAGCCTGGGTTGAAAATGAAATGCCCGAAGCAACCATTCGCAGGATTGAAGGAGGGCCGCAACAGGAATTTCTAGATGCCATTAAAGGGGGACCAAAACCGGGTTCCAACTTCGATTATGCTACCCGCCTGACAGAAATGTCTTTAATTGGTGTGATGGCCCAAAGATTTAATACACGCATTGAATACGATGCTGCAAATATGAAAGTAACAAATCATGATGGAATGGACAGGTTTATTAAAGAACCCGTTCGCGATGGCTGGAAGTTTGGCGAAGAAATTTGGTAATAATGTGTTCTATCTTTTTTTACCAAGAATTTTCTTTCGTTCTTTTTTGCTCATCTCCAAGCTCCGGATGTCAACCGGGTGGGCAACAGAATATTCAGTTGAAGAATTTACGATTTCTTTCTTTCCTTCTGCTACTACGAATTGCGGAATTACAAACGAAAGGCCTTTTGCATATAAAGAATCGTGATAAATTAACACTATCAGGCTGTTGGAACGTGAGGCAATCTCTCCCAACGATTGCCCGGTAAATATTTTTTCACCAACCTTTAATTTTTCGGCTTTATCGACCACATTATGATAGCAAATTAATGTTCCGTCGGGTTGAAGAACTGTCACAGAGTTTGTCCAGGTATTATACCAGTTCTCGGAATTTCCCGTTCGGGTTGCCCCGGCTATTTCAACTATAATTCCATTCCGGCTGGCATACACAATATCTCCGGGTTTTGCCTTAAATCCTGTGGCCGACCACGATTTTAATCCTTTAGCCCCCCAGAAACCATCGATATTTTCAACATCAAAAACCTGTACCTTTCTCCCTGGCTCGAATGGAATCAGGTACGGAAAATCGAGGTCTACATCAGCCATGGGATCGGAACGAAACGATTTAATCTCGTAATTAAAACGGGGCACATCGGCATCCAAATCGCGGTAAAGTGTAAACAACGAATTAAATCCGGGAGTCAGCCTTTTTACATAAGGCAGTGGTTCGGAAAACGATGTATTTTGTAAATCTGCAAAATTAATATGAAGGTACATTGGTGCCTTCGAATTATTGTTTGCACTAAAAATACAATCTCCAACAGCATCGTAGTCGGCCTGAATCTCAACGGGTTGTGCATTCAAATAATTCAAACCAAATACCAATAAAAAGAAAAAGAGATATTTTGTCATTGCGTTATTTTTATCTGTTTAAAAGAATCTTTAAATGTAAAAATATTTTAATTGGATTTTAGTGTATATTGGCGTATGTATTCTAAAGAAGAAGCTAAAAAACTGCGGTTACATTTCTGGGAGATGTTTGGTAAACGATGCGAGAATCACCCTGAGTTAAGCTTTAAAAAGAAAAAATGGATTTTGCACCGAACCAAAATAAAAGGCGTAGCCCTGCGGTTTGACATTAGCCGTAAAGACGCCAAAGTATTGGTAGAATTGAGCAATCGCAACGAATCACTTCGGCTAAAAGCTTACGAAATACTGGAAAGATATAAACCAATAATAGAAGATGGTTTCGGGAATGGATTAACCTGGGAATTTTATCACCAACGCGAAGACAGCGGCCAGGAAATTTGCAGGATTTACACTTCACTTGAAAATGTTGATCTTCACCGTCAGAACCAGTGGCCCGATATTTTTAATTTTTACATTGAAAATATGCTTAAACTGGAAAACAATTTCCTTTCAATCCGTGATATTCTGGAGGAGGAGTTAAAATCAGGGTGAATTATATAAACAGCTCATTCAGTGCACCAAAATAGTCTTCATCCCAGCCTTCTGAAATATTCTCAAAAGCTTCGTCAGGAATATTGGCATGAACCAGTTCGGCACTTGTACCCTTTTTATGCGGATGTAATTTTATGGTAACCACCGAGTCTTCCGCATCTTCACCAAAAAACCATTTCTGAACTATTTTTTTATTTTCCTCAAATTCGAGGTTAACACCCGTTATACTCCCGCCCCACAACGAAAACTCGGTATTTGGTTCAGTTACCATTTCAGCGCTTTCTCCGGTCCAGATTTCCAGCATCTTTTTATTGGTAAGCGCGTTATAAACATCTTTTGGATCAGCTTTTAAAGTGTAGTAACGTTTTATTTCTTTCATTCGTTTAAAATTGTTTTTTTTTATGGTAACTCATGGAACTCGCATGTGATATAATCATACTCTTGTGTGAAAATTTAATTTACATGTTCATTTCATACCGAAATTGTTTTTCCAAATTTAGCTTTTTCCCTTTTAAATATCCGATTTCAATATAACTTTATATTTTTGAGCGAAGTTAATGAATAAGATGGGAAGATTATTAAACTATTCGCGACTGGTAAAATTCGAACACACCATTTTTGCCCTGCCTTTTGCACTTATCGGTTTTTTTATGGCCATGGAACAGGAAAGTGCCTCGCTTAGTTTTAAACTACTGGCATTGGTGTTGCTGTGTATGGTTTTTGCCCGCAATGCGGCAATGGGATTTAACCGTTACCTCGACAGGGAATTTGACAAACAAAATCCAAGAACAGCCATACGCGAAATTCCGGCAGGAATCCTCGAACCCAAATCGGTAATGTTTTTTGTTGTAGCCAATTCAGTATTGTTTATTGCTGCCACATGGTTTATCAATACACTTTGCTTTTATCTGTCTCCCGTAGCCTTATTTGTAATTTTGTTTTACAGCTATACCAAAAGGTTTACCCCGCTTTGTCATTTTGTGCTTAGTCTGGGGCTGGCCATTGCACCAATAGGTGCATACCTTGCTGTAGCAGGCAAGTTCAACTGGTTGCCTCTTGCGGTTGGCTTTGTGGTTTTTTTCTGGGTTAGTGGTTTCGATATTATTTATGCATTGCAGGACGAAGAGTTCGATAAAGGCTTAAATCTGAAATCAGTTCCATCATTACTTGGAAAAAAGAGAGCCTTAACAGTTGCCAAATTTATTCATCTGGCATCGGCGGTTTTTGTGATTATTGTTGCTGTTCTCATTCCTGCAAACCTGCTTCAATGGATTGGTTCAGCTGTTTTTATTGCCTTACTTTTTTATCAGCACACTTTGGTAAAATATAACGATTTAAAAAGGGTAAACCTGGCTTTTTTTACCACTAATGGGATTGCAAGTGTTATTTACGGAGTGTTTGTAATTGCAGGATATTATTTATCAGTTTAACCTTAACGAATCCGGTGTGTACGCATAACCTTCCGGTTTATTTTGTACGAAAATCCAACGGTAATTAACTCTTTAATCTGCAACATTGGTTTCTGCTTTGGCTTACCATTATTGTCTAAAACAGGGACGTCATTACCGTCTAAAACAGGGAAAAGCATATCGTCATCGTAAATCAAATGAACCATCATACTCATATCTATATAATCGGTAAGCCTCATTTTTAACAAGTTCTCCCAGTTAATATCAAATTTTTTGAAAGGTTCCTGATAGTTGATGAACATTTTATATTTTGTTTCATACGTAATGTCCTCAGTAATATTTGTTCTAAACCTTAAATCGGCATTTAAACCGGGCTCCCAAAAACTTTTTTTATCAGTTGCCACACCAAAATTGGTTTGATCTACCAGTGTTGTATCTCTGACATACACATTTTTAATCGTAAGCGGCGAAAGGAATAACGATACATCTTTATTTGGTTTATAGTCGAGACCCACTTTAAAATATGTTTTCGATGGGGCAAAAATTGCAGAAATTGGTTTTGGATTATCAGCCTTTGGATAATTGTACCCCCTGAATAACTGTGTATTAAAGTTGAATTCTGCACTATAGTACCATTTTTTAAATGCACTTATACCATAACGCGAAGTAATTTCAAATTTATCGTCGTTTTTCTGTAATTCCGATTCCTTACCGCCGGGGCGAATCATGCCATTTCTAATTTCTCCTGTATTCTCCCATTTCACCTTGCCGTCGGCTCGCGAATAATTTACAAACCCCTTTAAAACCATCAACGATGATAAGGCACTCTTACCCCCTTTTTTCCAGTTTTCAAGGTAAGTCTGGGTAAAGCCTAAACTTCCGTCTCCTCCGATTCTCCAGGGAGTTTCCAGTTCATAGCTTTTTCCAACCTCGGTAAAGTCAGATATCTCCTTCTCCAGCAAAGCAAAATCGAAATCTTTGGTTTGTTTCTCTTTAATTCTCGAAAACGTTACACCGTCGTCGATGAGCATCTGTATGGTTCGTTTATCTGTATTTTTTACCATCACGCGTAACGAATCGTTTTGTTCGTTTTTCAACCACACCCTCGAAAACCTTTCATTCCCATTTTGTAATAAAATATCTGATGTCTCACCTGTAAGGTTTACCATCGAAACGCGTACAGTGTCAATAAAATCAGCATAAAGTGTTAATGTTTCAATTATTGACCTTATTGAATCGTTAACAACTGAGACCACACTGTCGTTGTACAGTTTTAAAACAATCTGGTTATTTATATTAACCGAATCCCCATATCTTTTTATCCTTCTGTTCAGCTCTTCTTCAAACTTTTGTCTGCGGTATTCTGCAACCACAAATTCAACATGCGCTTGTTGAACCGAATCGTTGTAGTGTAATCTTTTTTCTTCGATATAACCAGTACGAACACTATCGGTTTTGATCAGCCGGGCGAACTGTTCGGGCGTGTTCAGCACAGAATCCGGGATAACTTCAGGGATAATTAAACTATCGGGCATAATATAAACGGAATCCATAAACAACTGAATTCCTTTCCCTTCCGGAATGATTTCAGCTTCCTCTCTTGCCTTCGAAACCAGGGACAATGGAATTATCACTCCTGTTTTCTGGAAATCGGATTGACATTCGATACCAACCTGCTCTTTTCCTTTTTTTACATTAAGGGCTGACAAATAACCCGGTACAGATAAACTGTCTTCCACATTATCAGGTTGACGAGTTACAATATTGACACTATCCAGCCGGGCTTTATTTAAATATTCAATAATATTATCGATAGACTCATCCTCGATAAAATGAACCAATCCTTTTACTTTATTTTCTACTCCGGGCTGTACTACCTGCCAGTTTGAATTTTCCTGACAATACTCCCTGAGAATTCTGATTCCTTTTTCAAGTGTCTGTTTGTCCCTCTCGGTCTGCGTATTTTGAGATAAACCAGTGGATATAAATAATAAACTAAATAATATTAATAGAATAGACTTAATTTCACGTAAGAACATAAAATATGTTTTTTTAGTTTTCTGTTCAAAAACGCAAAAATAATACTAATGTTATTTACAGTTGAAGATTTAGTGAATAACAATTAACAATATGATCTTAATTTCACAAGAAAACCAATACGATTAAACATTTTTCCAGGTTGAATAAGGATTTTGCGACAGCCAGGCATTGTAGTAACGATGGTCTGTGCTAACCTCTTTACCTATCCAATCGGGGAGCTCGATTTGCTGGTCTTCACTTGTAAGTTCTACTTCGGCAAGTATTAATCCGCTGTTTATTCCTTCAAAAACGTCAATTTCCCATAAAAAATCACCAACTTTTTCCAGATACCTGATTTTTTCTACAGGATAATCCAGACACATTTCAAGTAAAACTGCGGCATCATCTACCGGTATCTCATATTCCAGTTCGGTTCTGGTAATTCCCCTGTGGTTTCCTTTAATAGTCAGAAAAGCTTTATCGTCTTTAATCCTTATTCTCACTACACGCTCCTTTTCAACCGAAAGATATCCCTGAACAATTTTAAATCCACGGTTTTTAGGTTGCCACTCATTTTCTTTTATTAAAAATTTACGTTCAATTTCCTGCATAGCTACATCATCTGTTAACAAAAAACAATTACAAATTTATTACTTTAGACAAGTTTAAAAATTATTAATACCATAAACCAATTTTATTATGATTTCGAGAGAAGAAGCTGTTAAAATGCTCCATGAAAATATAAAAGCAGAAAATATGCTTAAACACTGTTACGCTTCAGAAGCTGTTTTGAGGGCTATAGCAAAGCATTTGGGGAAAGATGAAGAAGAATGGGGATTGGCAGGGCTTTTACACGATGTTGATGTTGAAATAACTAATGCCGATCCATACACTCACGGTCCTTATGCTGAAAAACTTTTAAATGGGAAAGTTACCGATGCAATGCTCGATGCCATTGTAATGCATAACGAAATTGCCACCGGTAAAGAAAGAAAGAAAGAATTTCAGCATGCACTGGCTGCCGGCGAAACAATTACTGGTTTAATTACTGCTGTTACCCTGGTTTATCCCGACAAAAAAATTGCCAGTGTAAAACCAAAATCGGTAACCAAAAGGATGAAACAAAAGGCATTTGCAGCTTCGGTGAAAAGAGAAAATATTCTGGAGTGTGAAAAAATAGGGATTCCAATGCCCGAATTTGCCGAAATTTCAGTTAATGCGATGAAAGAAATTAGCGATGTGCTGGGGCTATAAAAATTAATAAGTATACGATACAAAAGCCACTTTTTTAGAATCAGGGTTCCACGAGGGAACATTAATGGTCCCCTGCCCACCATATAAAAACGCAACTGTTTTAATCATTCGGGTATCAGTCGACATTAATCTCAGCATTACCCGTTTGTTATGCGGATGTGATCCGGCCGGAACTTCCGGACAATAAGAAATCATTATCAGCCATTTTCCATCAGGCGAAGGATGTGCAAACCAGTTCTGGAATCCATCGGATGTTACCTGCTCTTGTTCTGTCCCGTCTGGTTTCATTCTCCAAATCTGCATCATTCCGCTTCGAACCGAATTAAAATATATGAATTTACCATCGGGTGAATATTCAGGCCCGTCATCCAATCCTTCAGTAGTTGTCAACCTGGTTTCTTCACCTCCGTTAACCGGAATTTTATAGACATCGTAATTGCCGTTTCTTTCGGCACAATAGGTTAACCATTTACCGCCGGGCGACCAACCATGCCAATAAGATGGTCCCAGGTCGGTAACTCTTCGGGGAGTTCCTCCTTCTACGGATAAAGTAAAAATAATTGAATTTCGTGAACCATTTTCCTCAAGGTGGTGACTAATGGCCAATGTTTTTCCATCGAAAGAAATACCGTGGTCGTTATTGTTGGAAGTGGCAAAACCGGTATTAATCTCAACCGGTTTCTTATCGGTTAAATCGAATTTGTAAAGTTTACCGGCTGAATTATATATCAGATATTTTCCGTCACGCGACCAGTTAGGTGCTTCAATATGGTCGCTGGTTTCATAAATTATATTTCTGACTCCGGTTTCAATATCCAGTATCTCCAGCCGGCTGGGTGAAGGATTCTGGTAGCCGTCAATCCCGGAACCTGCAGGAACATCGATCCTGACATTCCAAAACCTTGCCGATTCAATAACATCAGAATCGTGCGAACAAATAAACATCCCTGCCAGTACTTCTTCTCCTAAATTGAAATTCTTTTCAGCAACATTTATCAGTGGCTGATTATTTTTTGAAATCCTCACGGTAAAATTATTCCCATTTCGTTCAATCTGAATAAACTCCGGTGCAGAAACTGTCGATTTTATTTCGTCGGTATTCATACCTTTCTTTTCTCGAAACTGCATGGAGGTTAGACCATCGCCATGAACTGAGCAATCGACATAGGCCGAATTTCCATCAAAATCAGACCTGACCATCAGACCTATTTTGCGGTGAGGATTAACCCCTTTACCAAAGAATTCTATATTAGCTGACAGGATAAAATCTCCTTTCACCTTTTGATATTCAAACCAAAACTCATCTTTATCGAACCACATATTCTCACCTGCCCCGCTTAACGTAAAGATTTGGGTTTGTTTATCGAACAGAGTATTACCATTTAATTTTGGATTTCCGATGGATTTGCCGGTAAACGTATAATTTAGAGGTTGCGAAAATGTAATAACTGAGATCAGTACCAAACTGACACAAACTAGAATTGGCTGTAAAAATTTCATATTTTAAGAAATTATAATGAACTCCTTAAAATTAATGAAGTTGTAAGAACTTTACTTACTTTTTGTTTTGTTTTAACAAATTCCGCCGCCTGTTTTCCCATTAGCCTAAAATCAGTTGATATTACGGTTATTCCTCCGCCAACAACCTCTTTCATAGGTGTATCGTTAAAAGAGAGTACTCCAACGTCTTTTCCCAGTTTCAGACTGTTTGAGCGGCACGATTTAACCACCTCAACCAAATCGGTATCTCGAATTACAAAGTATGCTTGTCCTTGCCTTATTTTATCGGCATCGACTTTATTTATCTTCCTGAAAGCGAGCCCGTTATTCTTGCAGAAGCTTCGAGCTGCCGACACAGTTTCCGACGGATGTGGTGTATTGTTTTCAGCATAAACCAGAATCAACTCATCATATTTTTTAAGCAGATCTTTTCCTTTTTCGAGGCATCTGTTTACCGAATTGTTAAAATCCTGGAGAATAAAATTGTTTTTACCTGCTTCAGGTTTGCCCATGTCAAGTACCAAAAGCTTATTGGTATCAATTTTATCCAGAATAGGATTTATATTATCGTGGTCGATATTCATTACAACGTACATACTGTACCGCCCTAAACTATTTTGAATGAGTTGATGAAACACATCGTGATTATAATGATGAAATAGTAAATCAACCGAGTAAGTGTCGGGAAGATTTTGCCGAAACGACTGGTACAATTGCTCTTTAAATGCACTAAAATCGTCGAGCAGCATAAATACTTTAAACGATTCGCTGGCCACGAAATACCCTTTTTGTGGTGCCGACTCAATAATATTGCGTTGTTTAAGAATATTGTAAGCCTTAAACACCGTATCGCGCGAAAAACCACTTTCGCTGCTCAACTGATTAACCGAGGGCAACGCATCGCCTATTTTCAGTTGTCCGTTACTAATTGCCTCGGTAATGGAATGAACCAACTGCTGTAGTTTGGTCTGGCCGGAGAATTCGTTAATATTAAGTTGAAAACCAGCCACTAAAAAACATTTTTTATTTCACCCACTGAAATATTAAAAATCTGCTGACAAATAGCATTAAGCTCTTCTTCCGTTCCTTCGAAATGAACTGTAGTTTGCCTGTAAACGGCTGTTTCGCCGGCTTTTAAAGCTAATGCAGACGAAGAAGTTTCCAATTCGTAAAACGGTCCCATCTGGCTTCCGTCTTCCAGCGGTCCGTCATTATATGAATTAATTGCATCGCCTTTGTAAGGAAATTCCTGCAATTCCCAGGCTGAGTTTACATAATCGGTAACACCTTCAGGAATTTCGCATTTAACAACAGTGAGTACTTTATTTATGGCATCGTAACTTCCGATTACCGGTAGTGCCCTTTGCGGCGGAATACCAATTTTACCACGTTGTTTTCCATCGCCTTTAAAAAACACAATGCCATCTTTCACCACCAGTCTGTCGGCAGGTATTTTTCCAAAATAGTCGTCTTTAACAATGTAATCCGATTCGGCTTCTGTTTTGTAAGGAACAATAATAGTCACCTCATCCGAAGGGTTAAACATACCCAAAAGCCAGATTGATAAAAGCCCTGACTCTTTTTCCCAATTCCCGGCACCAGTATTTTTCAGTTGGTTAACTGTTTCGTAACCAACACTTTTTACGGCATCCTGATAAGCGATATTTAACAGGCCTTTTATTTTACTGTCGTCAATAACCGATATCTTCCGATTTACATCGAAACTGAATTCAAAATTGCTATAATTTTTTATTTGAATCGATTTTGTAAATTCTGCTGATTTTTCATCAGATGAAACCAAATCATAAGCTTCTGTATCGATACAGGCCGGGGTTTGCCAATCGGCAAAATCAAATGAACTCCCGTTTTTAAAGAAAATGGAAAACTGCCCTCCTTCAGGCCCCAGCCAAAAACGCTCTTCACCACCTACCGGATTTATTTGATCAAGCGTTTCACCAGAAGCAATTAAGTCGTGGTTAATCCAGCCATAACTTAATCCTTTTTCTCCGTCAGCCGAACTGGTCATTACCCGTCCCTGGTATTCCGGCGAAATTACAACGCGGGCATCTCCGTTGGTTAATTCAACTGGTTTTGTATGTTTTTTCAGAAATTCAATATCGTATCCGAAACTTCCTTTTTTATATGTCTCCATAGTTTTAGCTGATTTACTTTTTTGATTAGGATTGCAGGCAAAACTTACCAGCAGTGCCGAAATCAAAAAAAATCCGATTATTTGTTTCATCTTAATTCTTTTGAAAATTAGTAGTGTTCAATTAAAGTGGCCACCCTTGTAAAACAGGAAGGGCAGCCACTCTGCTTAATTGGTTTAAACTATTTATATAACGGGCCAAAATTATCGCATGCGCGATAGTCGGCCCCCTCTTTGTTCTCACCAAAACTATTCCATGCACTCGGACGGAAAATTTTATCTTCATCAACATTATGCATATTAACAGGAATACGCAAAATTGATGCAAGTGTGATCAGGTCAGCACCAATATGTCCATAACTTATTGCTCCATGATTGGCTCCCCAGTTGGCCATAACCGAATATACATCTTTAAAAGCTTTTTCTCCGGTTAACCTTGGTACAAACCATGTTGTGGGCCAGGTTGGACTGGTTCTCTGGTCGAGAATATCGTGAACATCACCTTCCAGTTCAACTGTATACCCTTCAGCAATTTGAAGCACTGGCCCCTGCCCTTTTACCAGGTTTACCCTCGACATGGTTACCGGCATTTGACCGGCAGTTTTAAACTGACTCGAATAACCACCTCCCCTGAAATATCCCTTGTCTGCCGGACAGAATTTTGTATTTTCCAAACATGCGTCAACATCTTGTTCGGTAATATCCCAGAATGGTTTCATAACCGGATTTCCTTCTGCATCTTTTTGTTGTGCAGTGGCATCCATTGTAGTTGAACCAGAGTTGATTAAATGAATAATACCATCTTTTGCCAGGCCGGTAAGTTCTTTTCCGGTTACCCTCTTAACTGCATCGGGGCTCCAGTAAGTACGAACATCGGAGAATATTTGCGCCGTATTGGTTAACAGGTGCCCAAACAACATTGGCACTGCATTAAGGCTGTCGTTTTCTGTTGCAAAAACAAACGCTTCGCGTATTCCGTTCCAGTCGAACGATGTATTCAATATTGTTTCAGAGAAATCACCATTCGGATAATAATCGGTCCACTGGCGTTGTCCCTGGAAGCCACCGGCAATTGCATTTCGTCCCAGTGCCTCTTCTCCAAAACCAGCTTCTTTCAATTTCGGATTTCCAATCATCAGGTCGCGGATAATCAATGTCATTTTTACAACAATCTCCCACTCCCAGTCTTTTCTCTCGCGATCCGATTGATTTTCGGGTGCATTGTAATCGTCTCCTTCAATTACGTTTTCTTTTGTCCAGGCAAGCGCTTTTTCATACTCTTCTTTATCGTATATTCCCTGGTCGAGACGACGTTTTATCTCCACCATATCTACAAATTCGGTACGCATGCCCAGATATTCCTGAAAGAAATCGGGATTCACCATAGATCCAGCAATACCCATTGAGGTATATCCTAACGACAAATACGTTTTCCCTTTTATTTGTGCCACTGCCAGTGCAGCATTTACAAAACGTAAAATCTTTTCTTTCACATCATCCGGGATGGTTTCGTCGTCAGCATCCTGAACATCGCGGCCATAAATTCCGAAGGCCGGCAAACCTTTTTGTGTGTACCCTGCGAGGGCTGCAGCAAGATAAACTGCACCTGGGCGTTCGGTTCCGTTAAATCCCCAAACTGCTTTCGGAATCATCGGGTTTGAATCCATTACCTCGGTTCCGTAACACCAACACGGAGTTACCGTTAACGAAACGCCTACCCCTTCGCGATCGAATTTATCGGCACACATGGCAGCTTCTGCTACTCCGCCAATGGTTGAATCAGCAATTACACATTCTATCTTTTCTCCACCGGGGAATCGTAGATTCTCTTCAATCAGTTTAGCGGCATTTTTTGCCATGTTCATAGTTTGAATCTCGAGCGACTCACGCACTCCTTCTTCACGCCCATCGATTACCGGACGAATACCGACTTTTGGAAGTCTTCCTATTAATCTGTTAGCCATTTTATTAATTGATTATTTGTTATTGATAAATTATTATTCATATCGACACACTATGCTGTCCTGTTCTGTGCTGCAATTTACAAAAAATTTCTTTTTAGAAAATATGTTTTACAGCTTAAAAATTTAAACAGATTATTAATCCGACTGTTAATATTCTAAATAAATTTAATTTCTTTAAAGTATGAATCTTAAGGCCTGCTTCGTATTTATCACTTTACTGGTATTCTCATTTTCAATAAAAACCGTATTTGCCGATAATATTTATAAGAAAATTTATGCTGAGCAATGCGACAGTTTAATAAAAGCAAATGCTAACAACCCTTATTTTGTAATTCTGGATGTAAGAACACACGGAGAGTGGATAGCCGACCATCTGGAGGGTGCAATAAACCGAAGTACCGGTGATTCTGATTTTAAACAGCGACTGGATGAACTCCCGAAACACAAAATATACCTGATTCATTGTAAATCGGGTGGAAGAAGTGCCGGGGCATTCGCTAAAATGCAGGAATTAAAGTTCGCTGAAGTTTATGAAATGCGAGGCGGCATAAACGCCTGGAAAAGCAAAGGATATTCAACAACCTCGGAACTGGCTCCTAAACTAATGCTGGTTTCTTATACCGACAGCATTGAAAATTTGAACAATACCGATACAATTAAAATTACTGTTACAAACCGTGCCAACGACGTGCTTTCCTTTAGTTCTGCAGAATTTAACGATCCGCACGAAATAACACATAATTTTAATTCCAACATTGCTCTTGAGGGAGCTGAAGATTATACTTTTTTGCTTTTACACTCACCAGGTTATTCAGCCAACGATACAACAAAGATTTTTATCGACAGCAATGGTGGAGCACTTGACTTTAACATCGTTATTAAGAGTGGGACTTTACAAAATATTTATGCCTCAAAAACATTTGAATTCAATATGTTCCCCAACCCTGCTGATAATTACGTAAACCTCAGCTATGATACTCACGGCAATATCGAACAGTTGTCAATTTATAGCATATCAGGAAAGCTTGTATTGAACAAAAACGATATTGATGAGCAAGGGAAACTGGATATCACGAACCTTAAAAATGGTATTTATATAGTTCGTATAAAAATAGAAAATCAGTTATTTGCCAGGAAACTAATTATAAAACATTAGCTGTTTTTAACATCCATTACTTTTATAGTACCTCTGAATTTCATTACTTGCATTTTAGAAAACATAAACTGAGCCATGACAATTTTATTAAACTACCAGCCTGTTATATTAACAAAGTTGTTCTTTTTGATTTCTTTTGTTTTGCTGGCATTATTTCCTTCCTTATCGTACGCACAGGTAATTTCAGGTAAAATTACAAACGACCAAAATGAACCTGTCCCCTACGCAACTATTTTTATTGCTGAAACTAAAGCAGGCACAACTTCAAATACCGATGGAGATTTTAATATCAGGCTACCAAAAGGTGACTATCACCTTACTATCCGTTCGATGGGATATTTACAGGTGAATATGGAAGTAAATCTTTCGGCTGACAGCTTATTTCTGCCAGTAGCGATGAAAACCCAGAAGTTTCAGATAAAAGAGGTAAAAGTTTTTCCGGGGAAAGAAGATCCTGCCTACTTTATAATGCGTAAAGCAATGGCAAAGGCGGCCTGGTACCGTTCTAAAATAAAACACTATTCAGCTGATTTATATATTAAAAGCAACTTTGCATTTACCAATATTCCAAAGCTTTATCAGAATAAAATTGAAATTGATGACGGGAAAAAACTGAAAGATTATTTTAAAGAAAATGTCACCTATGTTATTGAATCGAAGAACAAAATTACTTTTGATTATCCCAAAACATACGACCAAAAAGTTATCAGTAAAAAAAGCTCGCTGGTTGGATTCGACGAACCGCCGGTAATGGGTTTAATTACAACCAGTTTTTATGAAGAGAGGCCAAATGAGGTTATTTCTCCGCTATCGTCGCTGGCTTTAAAGCACTACAAATTCAGGTACGAAGGATTTATCAGCGTTGGAGAATCGGATGTGTTTAAAATAAAGGTTACGCCTAAACGTAAAAGCGATGAACTGGTTGATGGTTACATTTATATTGTTGACAGGTTATGGTGTATTTACAACCTTGATTTTAGCTCAAGTTTCGAATTTTTCGATTACCGTATTAAACAGCAATTTGAAAATCTGGGTAACGAAAACTGGTTGCCTGTTTCGCATAACATCGACGGGAAATTCGGAATGTTGGGATTACGTGGCAATTTTTATTACAGTGCATCGGTAAAATACGATTCAATTGTCGATAATTATTCATCTGGTGTAATACCTGAGCTTATTTCAGAAAATGAACAAAAAGAGACAATCGTTCCGCGGGAAAAAGGTGAGAAAGAAAAAGCATTAAAAAAGCAGTTGGAACAGATAACCACCAAAGAAGAACTTTCGGATGCGGATGTGAGAAAGGTAGCCCGGTTAAACCGTAAAATTCTGAAAGAACAGTATAAAGACTCAACCATTACATCTACTTCATACAATAATTACAAGATTGATGACAAAAAAGACTCATTACATACCAACGTTGAATGGGATACCTTAAGAGCCATACCGCTTACTCCGGCCGAAATAGAAAGTTATAGGCTGGCAGATTCGTTAATAGCATTAGATGAAATGGAGACCGATACAATTACAGGGAATAAAAAGAAAAAAGGAAAATCAACATTCTCGAAAATTGCATTTGGTCATTACGATTTATGTAAAGATTCACTTATCAGGTTAAGTTACGACGGATTACTATCGACTGAAAATTTCGATTTTAACGCTGTTGACGGATATAAATACAAACAGAAATTACAATGGCGTTATAATCCCGATTCAGCGAAATATATTTTTATAAATCCTGAATTAGGTTATGCTTTTAACCGGAAAGCCTGGTTTGGCTCGTTATACGGTCAGTTTGTAAACCTTGTTACCGATGGTAACCGCATTAGTTTTACATTGGGCAAAATCAGTCGCGATTTTAAACACCCGTTAATTGGAATTCAACCTGCACTCAACTCAATAAGTTCCTGGTTTTTTGCAAAAAACTACATGAAACTTTACGAAGATGAATTTATCAGGCTAAACTTATCGCAACGGATTAAAAAGAATTTTACGTTAAGTGCAAACCTGAATTACAACCATTTTCATCCGCTTACGAATAACATTTCTTATTCTTTATCTGACAACAAGGAGTATTCACCTAATGTTCCTGCAGGGTTAAATGAAAACAGTCCGGCCCTTCAACAACAAAAAAGTTTTAGTTACACTTTTGGACTGAATTACCGAAAACGCATATATAAACCATGGCTCGAAGAATCGGAATTTCTGTTTATGAGCGATTTTTACAGTTTAAACCTCTGGTTCAGGCAGGGAATAAAGGATGTATTTTCATCGACAAGCGATTTTAGCCAGATTGATTTCCGGTTTCAGCAACAAGCCAATATCTCGCCAAGCACAGGCATCGATTGGCGAGTTAATGCAGGTTATTTCTTCAAATCGGACCAAATGCATTTTTCTCAGTACAAGCATTTTAAAACTGCTGAAATACCGGTTTTAATGAGTTCGTTTACACATACACTCCAACTGGTTAACGATTATCAATTCAGTACCAATAAAAGCTATCTGAATATTGGGGCGGAGCTCAGAACAGAATATTTACTGCTCCGGTATTTATCTTTTATAAATAAACGCACCTGGAGTGAAAGCATTCATTTTAACTACCTTACCACTCCTGACCTAAAAAACTACTGGGAAACAGGCTATAGTCTGAACAACCTCTTTTTTATTGGAAATGCAGGTATATTCGCAGGTTTTAAAGGAAATAAATTTGAAAGTTTTGCGGTAAAATTTTCGATTTCGGCGTTTGATTAAAAGATGGAAAACAAGAAAGGGCAGTTCAACAACTGCCCTTTTAAATGTTAACCCCCAAACACACAATAGGTCGGAACGACCTATTGTGTGTAAAAGTATATAAAAGCTTTAAATTACACAAATCTTTTTTTCATTTTTGGAGAAAAATTTCACAAAATTGCTTAAATGTTCAAAAATGCACTTTTTATCATTTTACTGATAAATATTTTTAACAGACGGTATAACTACGAATTACAACTAATTAAAATTCAGTAGTAAGTCGTTCTTAATTCATTTTTATCGTTCTGAGTTCAAAATTAGTGGCATTGGCATATTTTTCCAGCAGTTTTTTTGCCATTTCAGTGGTGGCAAGTAATAACCCATTAGTGCCATAATCAATTATAATCGTTAAAAACCGTACGGTACTCTCCGAAACACGGGTTCGTACCGAATCGCTGGTTGGAGTTCCAAAAGCCCCGGCCTCATCTCTGAAAACCGGCATAAACTCAATGTTAAGCTCTCCCCTGCCAATACCTTCGTAAAGTTCATCCTTCTGACCAATACCAAATTCAACATCTCCTTCAATTTTCGAGGCATCGTACCCTCCAATTGAAAAGCCGGTAGAAATTGACACCAGGTTCAGCAAATCTACCACATTATTTACCTGATAAATTTCGTTTCGCTTCACCACACGTCTTAAAAGCGCCTCTGCCGAAAGACGGTACCTGGCAGGATCTTTTCCACAGGCTTTGTATGCTCTACGCGATGTTGCAACAGCGGGCAACTTACTAATTTGTTCTACTGCCAGTTGCGCACTCAATTCTTCAATTTTTAATAAAATCTCGTTCCATAACTGTTCATTCTTTCCTATAATCTGAACATCGCATTCAATACATGACAGTTCTGTTCCGGGAACTTTAGCTGACAAACCTGAAGCTATTGTTATCTGTTGCATCGATTGGTAGTAATAATATTTAATTCGTATCCTGTGGAAAATAATTAACCATCAAAACTATTAAAATGAACGACTAATTTAGTGGTAGTACTAAACAAAAAAATTTCTACAGAGTTTATTAATATTAAGAATATTTGTAATTTGGAACAATAAAAAAAAGAAAAGCTCATGAAGAATTTATTAATTATTACAGTATTGGTTTTTTCTGTGTTGACGCTAAATGCACAGGAAACCAAAAAAACAAGAAAACAAAAAAAGGCTGAAAAAGAAGCAAAGCTTATTGAGCAGACTAAAAAGTTGATTGAAGCTAATGCATGGGAATTTGATGCAACGCAAATGTTACCTGCACAAGGAAGGAGTAAAAGTTTGACTACCGACTACAATGTTATTCTGAAAGATAACAATGTGAATTCTTATCTACCATATTTTGGCAGGGCATACAGCGCAAGTTACGGAAGTAGCGAATCGCCAATGATTTTTGAAGCTCCAATTGAGGATTACAGCGTTAAGGATGGTAAAAAAGGAAGTTACATAGTTAAATTCAGTGCAATGAACAAAGGCGACAAAGTTGAATTTACTTTTAATGTTTCTGTTACCGGTTTTACCTCGCTCAACATAATCAGCACAAACAGGCAACATATCTCGTACCACGGAGAGCTTGTTGAAATAGAAGAAGAGGAAAAATAGAATCTGAATTATAAATGGATTGGAAAAACAGATAAAAGTCCGGAGAGGGAAATTACCTACTTCGGATTTTTGTTTTGAGTCAGGTCAAAATTTCAAAAGACAATTTTTTAATCAACTCTATTTTTTCGGGCGTAACACGGGCCTGCATGGGAATAACCTCCACCCCAGCATTTACTGCTTCTTTTAATACTTTTGCATATTCCGGATCGATTTCAAAAGCCGGAGCAAAGCTCTCAACATCGGTGCGCTGAATAATATATAGCATCACAGCTCTAATGCCATGTCTTTTTACTTCCATTAATGTTTTCAGGTGTTTTTGTCCGCGGGTAGTTACGGCATCGGGGAACAGGGCATATTTACCTTCTTTTAACGTTACATTTTTAACCTCAATAAAACATTTTTCCTGTTCATTTTCAGCATAAATATCAAATCGCGAGTCGCTGAATTTCACCTCTCTTTTTACCATTGTATATCCCGATAGTTCAGGTATTTGACCCTGCGAAACTGCTTCGAAGGCCAGTTTATTTGGATTACCTGTATTTATACCTACCCAGTCGTCGTTAATCCTAATCATTTCCCAGGTAAACTTTGTTTTACGCTTCGGGTCGTTTACCGGTGTGAGATAAACTTCTGCCCCGTTTTCAAGGCAACTTTTCATAGAGCCGGAATTGGTACAATGGGCAGTTACTTCAGTACCATCATCCAGTTTTACATCAGCTAAAAACCGTTTATACCGTTTTATTAAAGTCCCGTGAATTAGTTTTTCTTCGAAGTGCATAATTTTACAGTTGGGTGCGTGCAAAAGGGACTACATTCTGTCCGACAAACTCTTTATTCAGGTATTTGTAATAACCTGTAATAGCAATCATTGCAGCATTGTCCATGGTATATTCAAACTTCGGAATCATCAGGTTCCAGCGAAACTTTTCGGCATTTTCCCTGAGCGCATTTCGCAAACCCGAATTGGCCGAAACTCCACCGGCAACGGTAATCTCTTTTATACCTGTTTCCCGGGAAGCCCGTTTCAGCTTGCCTAAAAGTATATCGATAATGGTATGTTGCAACGATGCGCACAAGTCGTTTTTGTTCTCCTCGATAAAATCATCGTTCTCTTTCAGGTTGTCGCGTAAAAAATAGAGGAAATTGGTTTTTAATCCGCTAAAACTATAATTGAGGCCCGGAATTCGCGGACGCGAAAATTCAAACCTGAACGGATCGCCCTCTTTGGCCAGTTTATCTACATGAGGGCCACCCGGGTATGGCAGTCCCATTACTTTGGCACATTTATCGAATGCTTCGCCGGCAGCATCGTCAATGGTTTGTCCAATCACCTGCATATCGAGGTAATCGCGCACCATAATTATTTGTGAATTTCCTCCTGAGACCAATAAACACAAAAACGGAAATTTGGGAGCTTCAAATTCAACTCCATTCTCTTTAATAAATAACGCCAGAACGTGTCCCTGCAAATGATTTACCTCGATAAGCGGAATACCAGATGCCAGTGAAAATCCTTTTGCAAACGAAGTTCCAACCAGTAATGACCCTAACAATCCGGGGCCACGGGTAAATGCCACTGCCGAAATATCTTTTCTGTCGATACCTGCCCTTTTAATTGCCAAATCAACTACCGGAATTATATTTTGCTGGTGTGCCCTCGATGCAAGTTCGGGCACCACGCCGCCGTACTCTTCATGCACTTTCTGGCCGGCAACAACATTCGAAAATATTACTCCATCCTGTATTATTGCTGCCGATGTATCATCGCACGACGACTCAATGCCTAATATTGTAATTCTCTCATCTACCATACAACTGTTTGTAACTTTTAATCGTTAATTAAACAACAATATGTGTTTCAGGTTTTAAAAGAACGGATTTATTAATAATATTTCGTTAAAAAAAACATTTAAATCCTTACTCTTATATTACCTGAAAAGTTTAAGTTCGTTTAAAAATTACAAAACTATCAAAAAAGGCTGGAAAATAACCATAATCGTGTTGGCAGTGATATTGTTACTGCTTAGTTCGGGTTACCTGACTCTTCAAAGCAGTTGGGTGCAAACCCGTATTACCCAGCAAATTGCCAACAGGCTTTCGAAACAGTTAAATACAAATATTTCAGTAGGAAAAGTTGAAATTGCTTTTTTTAACAAACTGCGGCTTCAGGATGTACTTATCGAAGACCTGAATAACGACACCCTGCTATTTTCGCATTTGGTAACTGCCAGAATAGACACACTAAAACTAAGAAAACAACGAATTGCCATTGACGAGCTAAAATTTGAACAAAACCAGCTTAATATCAGCCGTGATTCAACACTTGCATTTAATTTTAGTTTTATTCTCGATTCATTCAATTCAGAAAACAAAGACACTTCGAAAACCTGGAATATAAACTGTAACGATTTTGGTTTTAACCATTTAAACGTTTCTTATTCTGACCAGTTTTCGAGCCGGAAACAAAATTTTCTTCTGGATGACCTTAATCTTACTGTTTCCGAATTTTACAGCATGGCCGATTCTGTTTCATTCAGGTTAAACGATTTAAATCTGAACTACAGCAAAGGTATTTCTTTAAAAGAAGCTAATGCCGATGTAACCGTGAAAGGGAAAGACATTTGGATTGCCGGATTCAATATGAAGAGCAGCCGGTCGGAAATTAACAATACCAGTTTAGACATACACCTTCACGACAAAAAAGATTCAACCGGCACGGCATTCGAAATTAATTCAAGGTTAGAACAATCGAAAATCAGTTTTATCGAAATTAGTAGGTTAATTCCTTCACTTAAAGGCATGAACCAGTTGGTTGAAATGTCAGGCCGGATTTATGGTGATATAGACGACCTGAAAGGTAAAAACATTGTTTTGGAAACCGGTCAGAATACAAAAGCAATACTTGATTTTTATCTCAACGACATTTCCGATACTGAAAATATGTACCTGTTTCTCGATTTAAAACAATCGGAAACTACTTTCGCCGATGTCAGTAACATTAGGTTTCCCAATAAATCGAAACTGGAATACCTTGAATTTCCGGAAAGTTTTTACGAAGCCGGATTGCTAAAATTTAAAGGTAATTTCAGCGGATTTTTATCGGATTTTGTAACCTTTGGGACCTTTCAAAGCGAAATGGGTGTATTAACAACCGACATGCTTGTTGTTCCCGAGAAAAAGGGAACGGTTTATTACCGGGGTAATGTATCAACCTCAAATTTTAACCTTGGCAGGCTCTTTCAGCAAAAAAGATTTGGCAATATTACATTCGAAGGGTCTGCTGATGGAAATTACAACAAAAGCGACAAAACAGTTTCGGGAATATTTAAAGGAGATGTAACCGAAATTGATTTTTACGACTACATTTATAAAAACATTGAATTCGATGGGATTTTACTCGACAAAATGTTCGATGGATTACTAATAGCTAATGATCCAAACCTGCAATTCACTTTCCTTGGGCAATTAAACTTAAATCCGGATATTCCGTCTTTCGATTTTAACCTGAACCTGGGGAAAGCTTTACCAGGAAACCTTAATTGGAGTGAAAATTTTCCGGATGCTGAATTAGCTTTTAAAATGAAAGCCAATTTTACCGGAAACGAACTGGATAATATCGACGGGGCAATTGTGGTTGAAAACGGTTATTATAAAAACCGGAACGGAGAGTTTACCCTCGAAGGAATGGAATTAAAAACTGCACATAACGACGATAAAAATTGTATTTCGTTTATCTCTGATTTTTTTGACATCAACATTGAAGGCCGGTATAATTTCAGGAGTATTTTACACTCGGCACAAAAAACAGTAACCCAGTTTATTCCGGCTTTAAAATTTGCAGAGCAGACAAACACTGAAACCAACCAGTTTGAATACCGGGTTAATTTTAAGGAAGTGAATAAATTATCGACAGTTTTTGTTCCCGGCCTCGAGTTTAATGCACCGTTTATGTTATATGGTAATGTTGATTCAGAAAATAACGAACTGCAATTAAGCGGAAGTATCCCGGATGTCAGGTACAACAATCTTTGGGCAAGAAATATTTTTATAGGCAATAAAACTATTGGAACCACCTACTCTTCGAAATTCAGATTTAGCGAAGTTTTTGCCAAAAACGGATTAAAATTATACAACCTCTCGGTAGACTCGAAAATTGCCGGTAATATTTTAGACAATACCATATCGTGGAGTAACTACGATGCCATAACTTACAGTGGCACTGTAAAAACTCACACCACATTTTACTCATCAGATTCTACAAAATATCCTCATATCGAAATCGAGGGGCTGCCATCGAAAATTTATGTTGCTGATACCGCGTGGAATATTGGCCCGTACCTTGCAACCATCGACTCGTCGTCTGTTGGCATAAACAACCTGGTAGCAAGTAGTAGTAACCAAATGATTTCTGTGGATGGAAAAATTGCAAAAGGGACAGCAGATCTTATTAACCTCGAATTAAAACAGATTGATTTAAGTTACCTCGACAAATATTTCAACAAGAATATAGAATTAACCGGTATTGTTAACGGGACATTCGGGTTTGCCAATATATTCGAAGAACCGGTTGTTTTATCCGATTTAATAACCGATAATTTACATTTTAAAAACCAGTTAATCGGCGATATCTCGCTGGTAAGCCAGTGGAACAGAAATAATTCGGCAATAGACTCTGAACTTAAAATAATAAGAAACAACCGTGCGAGTTTGAATGCTTTTGGGAATTATAAACCTTCGACTAAAGAATTAAATTATGATGCTGAGGCAGATAGTTTGTCGTTGGTTGTGTTAGAGGCATTTATCAGGCAAAACTTTTCGGAATTTACAGGACATGCTTCAGGTAAAATTCACATTGGAGGTACTCTGGATAAGATAAAAATGGATGGCGCTGTAATGGGAACCAACGCCGGATTAAAAATAGACGTAACCCAAATTCCTTACCATTTTAGCGATACGGTCTATTTTAAAACCGACACCATTCATTTCGACCACATTACTATTTTCGACGACCAAAACAACCCAGGCAGCTTTAACGGAATAATCGTACATGACAATTTTAGAAATATGTCGTTCGATTTATCGCTGAACTCGCCAAAAATCAGAGCTTTAAATACGACCTCACACGATAACGAGCAATTTTACGGAACTGCAATTGCAAACGGGAAACTCAACATTACGGGGAAAGCCGCATCTACTAGTCTAACAGGAACAGCAACAACTCTGTCCGGAACCGAAATTAAAATCTCAATGGAGAGCGTAAGTGAGATTGAATCATACGATTTTATTGAGTTTGTTTCGACAAACGAATCGGAAGAAACCGATTTTTTTAAAGAAAAGAAAAGCGGAGGCGACTTTAACCTCGGTCTTACGATTGAGGCTACCCCCGATGCAAAAGTTCAGTTGATTTACAACTCGCAAATAGGAGACGTTATAAAAGCACAGGGTGAAGGAATACTATTGTTTGAAATGGACAATGAAGGGAACATGTCGCTATCAGGTAATTACAATCCAACCAGGGGAGATTACCTGTTTACATTGCAAAATGTAATGAATAAGAGATTTTCAATCGAACCCGGAGGTTCAATAGTTTGGTCGGGCGATCCTTACAATGCAATAATCGATTTAAAAGCACTATACAAGCTTAAAGCATCATTATATGATTTACAGGCAAACAATCCTGAGAATTTAAGCCAGAATCAGCGCATTCAGGTTGAATGTATAATTAATTTAACCGAAGAACTGGTTAATCCGGCAATTGAGTTTGGAATAAATTTCCCCAATACAGATGAACGGGAAAAAGACGAACTTCAGCAGTTTTTCAATACAGAGGAGGAGATGAACAAACAAATTCTTTCGCTAATTGTACTTGGAAAATTTTACACGCCCGAATACATGAGAGGCACGTACGAAGCACAAAACACTAATATGATAGGGACCACAGTAAGTGAAGTTTTTTCAAACCAGCTTAGCAACTGGCTGTCTCAAATTAGTTCGGACTGGGATGTAGGTTTTAATTACCGCCCCGGGAATGAGGTAACTGACGACGAAATTGAGCTGGCACTGAGTACCCAGATTTTTAACGACCGTGTTACGCTTAACGGAAATATTGGGAACAATGTAAATAATTATTCCAACAACAGCAGTCAACTGGTTGGCGATTTTGATATGAATGTAAAATTGGTGCCCAGCGGAAAAATACAGTTTAAAGCATACAACCGATCGAATAATAACCTGATTTACGAAACAGCACCTTACACCCAAGGGATTGGTTTGTCGTTTAAAGAAGAGTACAACACAATTAGCGAGCTTGTTCATAAGCTTGGAAATATATTTAAAAAGAAGAACAGATAACCATTTTGGGTAATTTATTACTCCATCACACTATGTTGTCAAATTATTAAATTCAGGCAGAAACAATTAAATTCAATAAAAACTGAATTTTTTCTTTTTAATATTGAATGCAACAGATATTTTTGCGTTCAATTTAATTAAACTAATTCCTTAAAATTATTACTATGTTCATATTAATGGTTGTCGTGTTTGTACTGGGTTATACAGCAATAGCCCTCGAACACCCTTTGAGAGTTGACAAAGCTGCATCGGCATTGATTATTGGTTCCCTAACCTGGGTAATTTATATTTTAGGCGCCGAAGGCATATTGCATATGGGAGTAAGCCCTGCATGGGAAGCATTTCTGGCTGCACATCCCGATGCTCACGGCCTGCATGCAATTCACGAATTTATTGTAGAAAAGGAGATTATTCATCATCTGGGTGAAATTGGTGAGATTTTATTCTTCCTTTTAGGTGCGATGACCATTGTTGAGGTGGTTGACCAACACGAAGGATTTAAAATTATTACTGATAAGATAAAAACTACAGACAAAGTTAAATTACTTTGGATTCTCAGTGTATTAACTTTCTTTATGTCGGCATTGCTCGACAACCTTACAACAACCATTGTTATGGTAGCTTTACTGCGGAAATTAATTGACGATCAAAAAACCCGCTGGTTCTTTGCCAGTATGGTTGTACTAGCAGCTAATTCAGGGGGTGCATGGTCGCCTATTGGCGATGTAACAACAATTATGCTCTGGATTGGAGGACAGGTTACTGCAGGCCAGATTATTATCAATGTGATTGTGCCAAGTTTGGTTTGTATGATAGTCCCACTTGTCATCCTTTCGTTTACCATGAAAGGCAATATAACCCGGCCTGAGTTTGACGATGACGAAATTGAATATACAACACATGGAGAAAGGATATTATTCTTAATTCTGGGTGTAAGTGGCCTATTGTTCGTTCCTGTTTTTAAAACAGTAACGCATCTGCCACCATATATGGGAATGTTATTATCGTTAGGTATTTTGTGGGTAATAGGCGAGGTTATTCACCGTGATAAGCCAAAAGAGATAAAAGACAAACTGAAAGTAACGGCTGTTCTTCAAAAAATTGATGTTCCTACTGTCCTTTTCTTCCTGGGAATTTTATCGGCAGTAGCAGCATTGCAGTCAGCCGGGCATTTAAATATTCTGGCACAGTACCTCGATGAAAAACTCGGTAATATTTATTTAATCGACCTGGCTATTGGCGTTCTTTCGTCAATTGTCGACAACGTTCCTCTGGTTGCCGGTGCCATGGGTATGTACCCGATTGTTGAAGCAGGAGCAACCGGTTACGATGCATTCTTTGTTCAGGACGGAACATTCTGGGAATTCCTGGCTTATACTGCCGGAACAGGAGGTAGTATACTTATAATTGGCTCAGCAGCAGGTGTTGCAGCCATGGGGCTGGAAAAAATCGACTTTATTTGGTACATGAAAAGAATATCCATGCTTGCTCTCGTTGGTTATCTGGCAGGTGCAGGTACATATTATTTAATGTTTGCCTTGTAATCTATTAAAAAGAAATTGTTCATAACTAAAAGAATATTGAACAAAGAACCGAAGAAAACAGGTTAAAATAATACTTAATTTAGCGGGGTATAATATTTGGGATTATACCCCGTTTTGTTTTTAAGTTTCAATAAACTAAAGGAGTAAATAACAATGTTGAATTTATTAATGATCCAATCAGACATTTCTCAGGAAATGGAAGCGTTAGCCACTGAACCTGAAGGAATATCTACAAAATTTATAGACCTTGCACTGAAAGGCGGATGGATAATGCTTCCGATTCTTTTACTTTCGATAATTGCAGTATACATATTTGTCGACCGTTATTTTGCCATTAAAAAGGCAGGTAAATTCGACTCGGGTTTACTGGAAAAGGTAAAAGTTTATATATCTACAGGAAAAATAGATGCCGCAATTGCGCTGTGCAGAAGCAATGCAAATCCGGCTTCGCGAATGCTGGAAAAAGGAATCAGCCGTATTGGCCGCCCGTTGGCCGACGTGGACGCTGCCATTGAAAATGTGGGGAACCTGGAAATATCGAAACTCGAAAAAAGCCTGCCTGTACTGGCATCAGTTGCCGGGGGTGCACCAATGATTGGTTTCCTTGGAACTGTTATGGGAATGATTCAGGCATTTTACGATATGTCGAATGCAGGAAACAATATTGATGTAACACTGCTTTCAACAGGTATTTACCAGGCTATGGTAACTACGGTTGCCGGACTTATTGTGGGTATTATTGCATATTTTGCCTATAATATTCTTGTATCGAATGTGGAAAAAGTGGTTTTTAAAATGGAAGCTACCACTTCAGAATTTATGGATTTATTAAACGAACCGGCATAATTCAGAAAGATGGCACTAAAACGAAGAAATAAAGTAAATGCCGCCTTCAGCATGTCGTCGATGACAGATATTGTATTTCTGCTTCTTATCTTTTTTATGGTGACTTCTACCTTAATTGCGCCAAATGCATTGAAGCTGTTACTTCCGCAAAGCAATAACCAAACAGCAGCAAAGCCAATTACCACCATTTCAATCACCAAAGACCTGAGATATTACATAAACGACGATAACAATATGAAGCGGGTATCATTCAATGAGATTGAACCTTTCCTTCAGGATAAATTTGGTTCCGGAAACAGCGATATTTATATTTCGTTACATGCCGACCAGACGGTTCCGATTAACCAGGTGGTAAAACTAATGAACATTGCCCGACGTAATAAGTATAAAATGATACTGGCCACAGCGACCGAATAAAATCCGTTAAGCAAAAGCCTGTTACAATGGATAATATGGAATACTACAGGGAACATAAAAAAGGAATAATCGGGACGGTTGTTTTTCATCTAATCATTCTGTTACTTCTGCTATTTCTTGGTTTTTTTACCCCGCTGCCTTTGCCGGGTGAAGAAGGTATTCTGGTAAATTTTGGAAACAGCGACAACGGATTGGGCAACCGCGAGCCAAGCCCTGCAAAAAAATCTCCGCAACCGGTAAAACAGGAAAAACAAGAAGAAAAAAAGGTAATACCTCCACCCGCCACAACTACTCCGCCTCCTCCGTCGCAACCAAAACCACAACCGGCTAAAGAGGTTGCCATGACACAGGATTACGAAGAGACGGTTGCTATTGATGCTGCCGAAAAAAAGAAACGCGAAGACGAGGCAAAACGGAATAAAGAGATTGAAGACCAACGCAAAAAGCAGCAGGAAGAATTAAAGCGGCAAAGAGAAGAAGATGCAGAACGCCAGCGACTGGCAGAGATTGAAAGGCAAAGACAGGAAGAAATTACCCGAATAGAACGGGAGGAAACAGAACGTAAAGCACGTGAAGAGGCAGAACGAAAAGCCAGGGAGGAAGCAGAACGTAAAGCGCTTGAAGAAGAGCAACGAAAAATAAATGAAATAGATTCAAGAACCCAGGGTGCCTTTGGCGATAGCGGCTCGGGAAGCGGCGGCCAGGGCAACAGCGACGGGAAAAGCCAGGGAGCTACTTTCCCCGGAGGAAACCAGGGCGTGCCAACAGGCGATCCAAATGCGGGCAACTACGGCCAGGGAGGCAGTGGTACAGGTAATCAGGGCTCAGGAATCTCGTTCAGCCTGGCAGGGCGGTCAGCCAAATCGTTGCCAAAACCCAATTACCCTGGCGACGATGCCGGTGTAGTTGTGGTGAAAGTAACAGTTGACAAGTACGGTAAAGTTACATCAGCCGAACCCGGTGCAAGGGGTACAACTATTGCCAACCAAAAATTCTGGAACGAAGCCAAACAGGCTGCCCTGAAAGCCAAATTTAATATCGACGAAAATGCGCCTGCATTCCAGCAGGGGACAATTACCTACAAATTTGTGTTGGATTAGCTTTGATGTTGATACTGGATACTCGAAACTGGATGCTCGGTAAAAATCGAGAATCAAGGATCCAACATCGAGAATTTTATGATAATTATCACTTTTTATATATTGCATTTTTAAGTCATTTGCAAAAAATTTAAGGTTATGGCATTCTTATCAAAAGATAAAGCATTCAGTAAAAAATGGATAACAGATTATCTGTTCATTTTAACCGGCTCGTTTATACTGGCAGCAGGTTTTGTTTACTTCGTTTCGCCACATAAAATTGTTCCGGGTGGCGTTTATGGTATTGCCATTGTGGTACATTATATGACTGAAGGGATTTTTTCGTTTTGGCCCGAAGGAATTCCGATAGGTCTTTTTGGTCTGGTACTGAACATACCTTTAACCATAGCCGGAATTAAAATTCTGGGCCCCCGGTTTGGGGTAAAAACCATTGTGGGATTTGTACTTACATCGGTTTTTATCGACGGAATAACATACCTGCGCCCCGATGGCGATGCGCCGCTGGTAAACGACGTGCTTCTGTCGTCGGTTTTTGCAGGTGTTCTGGTAGGATTCGGGCTGGGGCTTATTTTTAAATCGCGTGCTACATCGGGTGGTTCCGATATTATTGCCATGATAATTGCCAAATACACCGGGCTACAGCTCGGACGGTTAATGATTTATGTCGATTCGGTTATCGTACTGTTTGGCCTGCTTGCTTTTGGCGACTGGCATATTCCGCTCTACTCATGGATTGTAATTTATATTACCGGACGTGCCATTGACATGACTCTGGAAGGTGCCGATTACAACAAAGCACTGATGATTGTTACCAATAAATCGAAAGAGATATCGCACAAAATTATTCATGACCTCGACCGTGGCGGTACTTACCTGAAAGGCGAAGGAATGTTTAGCGGCGAAGAGAAAGAGATTATTTATACCGTGGTAAGCCGCCGCGAAATGACGGTACTTGAAGCGTATATCAGCCAGGTAGATCCTGATGCTTTTATTACGGTAATGGATGCTCGCGAGATTCTGGGAGAAGGCTTTCATAACCTGAAACAGAAGGTTGAGGAATAGGGAAAAGTCTCAGTGATCAGTATTCAGTCGCAGTAGGTAGAAATCCCCTCCGTCGCTACGCTCCTCTCGTCCCCCAGAGGAGAATTGAAAAAAATATAATTAAAGTGAGCAGTTTATCCTCCTCCCACTCCCCTTTATCGACTATTAACCGATATAATTCTAAAAACTCCTGATTAATTAGGCAGTTGAGCACACAATTTTGTAAATTAGATCTCGTTCAGTAAACATCGAACTTGGCCATGAGAATATCTCTTCTTATTATTTTGTCTGTACTTATTGCTGTTGTGCAAGCTAATGCGCAATCGGTTGGGCTTGTGCTGAGCGGTGGCGGGGCAAAAGGTATGGCACATATTGGTGTTATCAAGGTACTCGAAGAAAACAATATTCCAATTGACTATATTGCCGGAACATCGATAGGAGCTATTGTTGGCGGGCTTTATGCAGCCGGTTATACCACCTATGAGATGGAACAACTGTTCAGGTCGGAAGACTTTTATTTTTGGTCGACCGGAAAAATACAGCGCGAATACCGGTACTATTTTAAACGGCCTGAACCGGATCCGGAATGGTTACAGCTGCGAGTGGCAAAAAAAGAAGATAAGTTAAAAGTTTTACCGCCAACCAATATAATTCCCGAAGAACAGATGGACTTTGGCTTTATGGAGCTGACCGCCTCAACCAGCGCCGCCTGCAATTACGATTTTAACAACTTAATGGTTCCGTTTTTTTGCATTGCAGCCGATGTATACAAAAACGAGCCGGTTGTGCTGCGAAACGGCGATTTGGGAAATGCCGTACGAGCATCGATGACAGTACCACTCTATTTTAAACCCATAAAAATTGATGACAAACTGCTTTTCGACGGGGGCATAATAAATAACTTCCCTGCCGATGTTATGAAAGAAACTTTTAATCCTGATATTATTATAGGCCATAAAGTTGCCGACGATTTAAAGGAAGCCGATACCGACGATTTAATGCAGCAAATAACCAACATAGTAATGCGGCCAACCAATTTCGAAATCAGCGACAAAGAAGGAATTCTTCTGCAAACCAAATTCGAAAATGTCAGCCTGCTTGATTTTAACAAAATAGACCAGGTTATGGGCAAAGGCCAGGAAACTGCTTCGGAAGCAATTGATAGCATAAAAATTCTGGTAGAGCGCCGGGTCTCGAAAAACGAAATTCAGGCAAAACGAAATGATTTTAACATAAAAAAACCTGAGTTGTTTTTTCAGAATATTCAGATTGAAGGTGTTAAAGACCCTATGCAACGAAAATTTATTATTCAATCGATAAAACACCAGTACGACGTGGTTTCTTTATCGTCGCTTAAAAAAGAGTATTTTAAACTTGTGACCGATAAACACTTAAAATCTATCCGTCCCATATCGAGGTACAACACAGAAACCGGTTATTTCGATCTCCACCTGATAGTAGAACCGGAGAAAACAGTTGATGTGGGCATTGGGGGGAATATTTCGACCAAACCTATTAACCAGGGATTTGCCAGTTTTAATTTCCGCACTTATAACAGCCGGGCTTATACGTTGAGTTCCAACCTGTATTTCGGACGGTTTTACAGTTCGTTTAAATTTGGCGGACGAATCGATTATCCAACGCGGCTGCCGTTTTATCTGGCTGCCTATTCAACACTAAACAGGTGGGATTATTTTTCGTCGAGTACCGAGCTTTTCTTCGAAGATGTAAGACCCCCGTATATTATCCAGGATGAATACAATTTCAGGGTAGAAGCAGGTTTTCCGCTGGGATTGCACAGTAAATTCTACGGTGGATTTAACTATTCCAACTCTACCGACGAATATTACCAGACTGAAATATTCAAACAGGAAGACACGCCTGACCAAACAAAATTTAATGCGTTTATTACACACGCAGGAATCGAAAACAATTCTTTAAACTACAAACAATATGCAACTGAAGGAACATTCAGGTGTTTAAGCACAAAATATGTAATCGGGAAAGAATCGAACACACCAGGTTCCACAACCGGTTTAACAGGCAAAGCCAATAAAAACCATTATTACTTTTTGTTACGGGCACATTCGTCGAAATACTTTAACATAGGAAAACGGTTTACACTTGGCACAACCGTTGTAGCGACTTTCAGCAACAAAGACCTGTTCAGGAACCATCGGTCGACTTTGCTGGCGGCACCGGGCTTTAATCCCACTCCTCACAGTAAATCGCTGTTTATCGAAAACTTTCACTCCAACAATTACTTTGCAGGAGGATTAAAAACCATTTTTCATTTTAATCCATCAATGCATTTACGGGTTGAAGGCTATGGTTTTGTCCCCATAAAAGAAGTGATAGAAAATCCGGATTTAACTGTTTCAAACAGCGAACGCTTTATCGAAAATTATTATTTGCAGGGGATGGCTGCCTTGGTATATCAAACCGGAATAGGCCCCATCAGCCTGGCCGTAAACTATTACGATAAAGAAAATACAAACTTCTATCTTTCGCTTAATTTCGGATATATTTTGTTTAACAAGAGGGGACTTTAGTTTAAAGTTTAAGGTATGATTCAGGTAATTTACTCCCTTATAAAATGCGGCATTTCAGGGTCGAGTAGAAAAGAGAGCTCTACAATTCCGGCAAATTCTCCGTCATTTCTCCATGGTGTTTGATAGATAATCTTTTTAATACCGTTTTTTTCGGTGGTGTACATATTGTCTACCGGAGTTTTCAGCATCTCTTTAAGCTTTGTTTTCGAAGGCTCGGGGTGGCAATCCAAAAGGTTTGAGCCCAATAAGTCTGCCCCGCCGTATTTACTGAATTGATTAATGGAATACCGGTTCATATAAACGATAATCCCCTTCGTATCGCAAACGGTTATTGCCCCATTAAATTCTTCTGCCCAATCGACATCAATTCCCTGCAGCATCATTTTTTGCGGTAACATTTAATCCACTCAATATCGAACCTCGCTGGCAGCGACGAACCTGGCACTTCGTGTACAACAAGGCTCGCAGCATTTATTTGTAATGGTTTACCAAACTCGTTACCGTTTTGCTTCAGCACTTCAACATCACTAATCTTCCAGGTAAACGAACTTCCCGATTTTTCGATAGCAAAAATGTAATTAACACCTTTTTTCAGGTTTGATATATCCAGGCCGGTAGTTTCGACTTTTCCTTTTCCGTTAATGCCAGAGAATCCCACGTTGTTTTTAGTTCCCATTTCCAGCAGGTTTACCCGCGGGGTATTTTCCTCGCCCGATAAATAGAGCGAACTGACAACCTGTTTTACCGGATTAAACTTAATCTTTGCCTCGACAATACCATCTTCCAGCCAAAAACTTTTACCCGAAGTTACCTGGCCCGATGTGTATTCAAAATCAACAGGAACAAAACCGGCAGGCATTTTCCAAACCTTACCTGTCGACTTTTCTTTTTTAATCTCAATGGTAAGTTGTTTTCCGGTTTTCACATTTTTCCCGTCGGTAAAAATATTTAAGTCGCCGGGCATGGCGTAATTTTCTCCTAAAATTTTGTCGGCAACAGCCCCGCGTGTTCCCCATTTTTTGGCATCGAGTGCTTTGGCAGTAAAATCGTCTTCAAAGGCAACCTCCCAGTTTTTAAGAAAATCGAAATCGGTGGAATCTTTGTATTTGAAATATTTAACCAGGTGAGGTTTTTGTTTGTCTTCGAGATACTGCTGCTCTTTTTTATATTCGTCGGTTTTTTCCCATTTCTTCCGGTCTTCCAGCCAGACTTTACGTTTTTTAAACTCGCCTGATGTTGTAATTTTCTCCAGTTCGTAATACCGTTTCAAATCAAACGAATCTTTAACATCAAGGTAATTTTTGTATAATGCTGATTTCCGGTATTTCAGCACGAATTTAACATTATTGTTCGCCTTAAGCTGATTAAATTCCTGCTGCTTTTTAAAAGCCTCGCTTTTTTCGAATTTCTTTTTATCCTTTAAGAATGCCTCGCGGGCTTTATAATCATCTTTCCCAATATACTCTTTCATTTCGTTGTAACGGCGCAAATCATGGCTTCCAACTGTTTCGCGGTATAATTTCAGTTTATTCGATTTTTCAAATCTGAAGTAAGCCTTAATTTCAGAATCCCGTTTCAGTTTATTGCACTCCTTACGCTTCTCCTTATTTTTATCCGGCGCATTCCTCAGCTTTGTAAAGGTTTTTAGTTTTTCTGAGTTGGTAAGCTGCTCGTGTTTTTTCAATTTTTCCGAACCTTCCAGTTCGTTGTATGCACGAATTGCAGCCGATTTTTCAAGTCGTTTGTATTCAAGCCAGTGTTTTTCTTCAACCGAACCTTTAAATGCCTGGCTTTTAATCTCCTTTCTCTCCTGCTCGAATTGCCCCTTAGTCATGTATTCCTGCAACTCATAATAACGGTTCATTGTTGCCGATTCTCTTTCGTCTTCAAACTTTTTTAAATCAGAAGAATTGAATACTGTAAAATATTTCCTGATGGCCGATGATTTTCTAAGCCGTTCAAATTCTTTTAACTGATTACACTCCTCGCTTCCCTTAAACTGTTGGGCTTCAATCTCTTTCTTTTTGCTTTGCAATTCACCTGATTTGATCCATTTTTCAAGTTCAAGAAACTCCTTTAATTCATCAGACTTTTCAACCTCTTGAAACTCTTTATAATCATCTGCCAAGACTTTTCGTTGCTTTTCAATTGTTTCGGCCGGTTTCAGTTTTCCTGAAAGTTGAAGTGAAAAAATTTTAAATGACATCGGTTTGCTTTTTGATTCGTTATTATATTCAAAAATATAAATTTAACCCGTTTTTCAACATAACGTCTTCGTTTTTTAAAATTATATTCTGAAATAATCAATCCTATTTATCATATTTATAGTTTTTAACAATTCTCAACCTTACTGCAAATTCCACTGGCTTAACTGTTTATATGTTTTAGGGTAGATAATTGCCTGAAACCTTTATTTTAAATAGATTTGGTGGACGTGAAAAAGAGGAAAGATGATTGAACATTCAGAACTTATTCTAAATAACGACGGTTCAATATTTCATTTACATTTGAAACCGGAGCATATTTCAGACCAGATTATCCTGGTTGGCGATCCGGCGCGTGTCGATACCATTGCCGCTTTTTTCGAGAAAATTGATTTTTCTACCCAGAACCGCGAATTTAAAACCGTTACCGGCTGGTACGCCAATAAACGACTTACACTTATTTCAACAGGAATAGGCACCGACAACATCGATATTGTTTTGAACGAGTTGGATGCTCTTGCAAATATCGATTTAGAGAAACGTGAAATAAAAAAGGAGCATACAAAACTTAATATTGTACGAATCGGAACCTCCGGCGGGCTGCAATCCGACCTGCCGGTTAATTCGTTCGTAGTCTCACAAAAATCGATTGGTTTCGATGGATTACTTAATTTTTATGCCAACCGGAAACAGTTTTGCGATACAAAATTTGAAAATACATTTACTGATTATACGGAGTGGAGCAATTCTTTACCCTCGCCGTATGTTGTAAATGCATCAGACGAGTTACTGGACAAGTTCAGCACCGATGAATTTATAAAAGGAGTAACCATTTCGGCTCCCGGCTTTTATGCCCCGCAGGGAAGAGAATTACGGTTACCTCTAGCATTTCCTGAATTAAACAAAACCATTGAGTCGTTTAGGCTCGGGGAACTGAAAATAACCAATTTCGAAATGGAAAGCTCGGCCATTTACGGCTTATCGAAGATGCTCGGCCATAATGCCCTTACTGTGTGCCTGATAATTGCAAACCGCGTTACATTAAAGGCCAACGAAGGCTATCGCGACGAAATGAAAAAACTGATTATAAAAGTACTCGATAACTTAACCGGTTAGTTATGGAAAAAAATAAGCTCGATGCACTTATTAATCTTTTAGACGATCCTGACAGCACTGTTTTTGGGATGATTGAAAAAGAACTGCTGAAAGAATCGAACGACATTATTCCGGCACTGGAAAAGAAATGGGAAAACAGTTTCGACGAAAACAGCCAGGAACGCATCGAAAATATCATTCAAGGCCTTCAATTTAAAGAAACCAGAAAACAGCTGAAATTATGGCTGAAAACCAAGTCAGAGAAGAGGGATCTGCTGACAGGTTTCAGTATAGTAAACCGGTTTCAGTACCCCGATTTAAATATTCTAAACATTCAGCTAAAAATCGAAAACATCAGGAAAAGTATCTGGCTCGAACTGAATAACTCGCTCACATTGCTGGAAAAAACCACCATTCTAAACCATTTTCTTTTTAACATTAACGGCTACTCCATAAATCACAGCAATCCACACTCGCCTCAAAACGGTTTTCTGAACCAGATGCTGGATACCAAAAAAGGCAATCCGGTTTCGATGAGCATTTTCTACACCATACTTGCCCGCCAACTGGAGTTACCGGTTTACCTAATCGATTTTCCAAAAAATCCGCTGGTCGCCATTGTCGATTCTAACCTGGCACAAAAAGTTCATGGCTCAGCACAAGACTCTGATGTATTATTTTATATAAATCCATCGAATAAAGGCTCTATTACCAGCCGGAAGGAGATAACTTACCATCTGAAAAAAAACAATTATACTCCTTTTCACGATTATACCGAACCTAAAACTGACGCCTTGTTTATACAACGTTTGCTGGAGTCGTTAAAAGAAGCTTACAAATCGGTTGGTTTTGCTGAAAAAGAAGAAAAGATTGATTTACTCTTAGAGCTTTTCAAGGCATAAAACTCTGATAAACAGCTACATATTTTCACCGGGCAGCCTTTCCATAAAAAAATAGACCCCAGTATCATCGGTCTTTTTAAATCCCAGCCTTTCGTACAATTTTAAAGCAGGATTATAATATTCAACATGAATATTTAACTTTTTTCCGGTCTCCTCCGATTCAGCAATTAACTCTTTCAGAATTTGGGTTCCAATGCTCTTATTTCTGTATTCCGGCAAGAGGGCGATGTCCATTATCCTAATTTGCTTTTCAGTTCTCCAGAGGTATAACCGCCCAACATCGGTTTTATTAAATTGAATGATGAAAAACCCGGCATCTTTATAAGCATTTGAATAATGAGTGTGCTGTGCATTAAACTGGAATTCGATAAATTTTTCTTTTTCTTCATCACTCCATCCCGTTGTTTCCAATTCTTCTTCGCGGGTACTTCTGTATACCTTTTTTAAAAATGGGAAGTCTGATTTTTCAATTGCACGATAGTTTATTTTCATTGTTTTCAGATGCAAAATATTATGATTGAACGAAATATCTTCAACAAAATTATTTTTTTTTCTTATATAAATGTGGTAAATTATATGAAGAATTTTGGACGACTAAATCAAAATAAGTTCTATTTAGTAGCTCACATGAATCTACAAACAAATAAATCATTTTAATTATGTCAGATCCTTTTATTGCTGAAATCCGCATATTTGCGGGAAATTTTGCACCTCGTGGATGGGCATTTTGTAGCGGACAATTACTTCCGATTGCGCAAAATACAGCCCTTTTTTCCTTAATAGGAACCACGTATGGTGGCGATGGCAGAACCACAACCGCACTCCCTAATCTACAGGGACGTGCCGCAATGCACCCTGGACAGGGGCCGGGATTAACCGCCAGGCGATTAGGGGAAAGAAGTGGAACCGAGACAGTTCCTCTCAATAATACTCAGCTCCCTTCTCACAACCATTCTGTGCAGGCTACCGGAGATAATGCAAATGCAACATCTCCTGAGAGCAGTGTTTTTGCCAGTTCTAATGAAGGCGAAAGTTTATATGCAGCACCATCCTCTCTAACCGATGGGCCTCTTACCCAACATACCGGCGGCGGCCAGGCTCATAATAACATGCAACCTTTTCTTGCTGTTAACTACATTATTGCCATACAAGGATTATTTCCTTCACGAAATTAAAACAAGTATTATGTCAGATCCATTTGTAGGAGAAATAAGAATGTTTGCCGGCAATTTTGCCCCGCGTGGCTGGGCTCTTTGCGACGGGCAACTGTTGGCTATATCGCAGAACGATGCACTGTTTTCGTTACTGGGTACCATCTATGGCGGCGATGGACGTACGACCTTTGGCCTTCCCGATTTAAGGGGAAGGATACCTGTTCATATGGGATCAGGCCCGGGTTTATCAACCAGAAGACTTGGCTCGAAAGGAGGCGCGGAAACTCATACTTTAACAGTTAATCAGCTACCTTCTCATAACCATGCCGTTATTGCTGCTAACCAAAGCGGAAATAACCTGGGTGAAAATCCAAACAAGTTTGCTGCAAGCCAGCACAAAAATGTTTACAAAACGAATACAACCGGAGAATTAAACCTTGCCGGTAATTCAATAACAGATACCGGAGGCGTTCAGTCGCACCCTAATATTATGCCATTTCAGTGTGTACATTACATAATTGCCTTGGTTGGCATATTTCCTTCACGAAATTAAAAATCAGAATTATGTCAGAACCATTTTTAGCAGAAATAAAAATAGTTGGCTTTAATTTTGCACCCCGTGGCTGGGCTCAGTGCGACGG
>JBDLJS010000011.1:0-51700 GCA_039714235.1 Bacteroidota bacterium
AAACAACCGGGCATGTTTCGCAGTTTTTATGCGACAGGTCCAGGATCTGGTAAAATCGTTTGCGGTCGGTGTGCGGGTATTCGCGGCAGGCTTTGGGGCGGCTTTCGTAAACCATACAATAATTGTCGGGCAGCAAAAAAGGGCAGGGGTGCTCTTTAAAAACATAATCTCCATCTTCGTCGGTTAAAATGTACTGTTCAATAAAATCTGATGGTTTTATTTTCAGGTGTTTTGCAAGCCGTTCAATATCTTTATCGATTAACCTGGGGCCAATGGTTTTGCAGCAGTTGGCACAATCGAGGCAATCGAATTGTGCAAAGGCTTCGTGGTGCAATTCATGAACCACATCATCGAGTTTTTTTGGCTTTTTCTTTTTTAGTTTTCTCAGGAGCGATGAAGTTTCCTGCCTGTTTTTGTCGGTGAGGAGTTTAAGTTCTTCGGGTGTTTTGTATTCGATGTTCATTTTATTGATACTGGATTCTTGATTTTAGATGCTCGATAACAAAAAAAGAAAACACTAACTTCGACTGCCGTCTATTTCCTGTGTACTTCAATATTGTCAATACCTTTTTTCTGCCGTTTTTTTAGTTGAGAAAGGAAAAGGCCTGTAACAACAACTATTATACCCAGTATTTTTTGCACTCCCAACTGGTCTTTCAATATAATAAAAGCAAGAATAGCCACAAAAACCGGAATTAGGTTAATAAAGGTGTTTGAACGGGTAACTCCAATTTGCCGTATGCTTTCTGTGAAAAATACGAATGCCAGTGTTGATGAAAAGATCGCAAGCAAAATAATAGCCCTGAATGCCTGAAGGTTAAAGTCGGTATTCATAAAATCTTTAAAATCTATTATAAGCCAAAGAGGCAGGAAGAAAATCACCCCGATTAGATTTTGCCATGCAATTATAGATAGAGTGTTATACCTCGCGGCCAGGTTTTTCAACACAATGGAATAAGCAATTGCTGCAAAAACTGCTATAAATTCGAGCCCTACGCCAAGGGGCGATGCATCAAAACGAAAATTACCGTTTAGCACCACAAGGGCAACACCAATAAACGAAAAAATCATTCCGGCAATGTTTATCCACTTTACTTTTTCTTTATGAAAATACCATGCGGCAATTGGAGATAACAGTGGTATTGTTGCCACAATTACAGCAGCAACTGTCGACGATACATATTTTAACCCATAGCTCTCGCCCAGAAAATAGATGAATGGCTCGAAAAAAGACATCAGAATAAATAGCCAAATATCTTTAACTGCAATCTTTTGAAGCCTTTTTAACGCCCGGGCAATAACAAAAATTAATCCGGCCGAGATAGCCAACCTGAAAATTACCACTGTTATTGGATTATAAGCCAGGTATGCAATTTTAAACCAGACAAATGAGAAGCTCCAGAAAAATGCTGCTCCTAAAGCCGAGCCTAAAGCCAGGTAGTCTTTGTTTTTCATCAGTAAAAATTGAGCGACAAAATTAATTATTTAAGTTTTAACCTGGAGTGAATAAAAAGAAAAGTCACATTTTTGTACTTATTACAAAAAGGAATAAATATTTTTGAGAGAAATAAATATTGAATAGTATTAACCTAAATCGAAAAGATGATGAAACGAGCATCACAAAATTTGCCACACATGAGAATTATTAAAAGCGAGTTACATGAGTTACCGCTGAGAGTAAACAATTTTAAACGAATGAAAAAAGTGAGATTAAGATTTTTGTTTTTAATAAGTATTGCCGCGTTTTTGGCAACAGGATTTAACTCGTGCGAGACTGCACCAAAAGAGAAGTTTATCGGGTTGCAACTGTGGTCGGTTAAAGACGATATGCAAAAAGATGCTGCTGCAACCATTGCCGCGGTTGGCGAAATGGGCTATAAGTTTGTTGAAACTGCAGGTTATGCCGATGGCAAAATTTATAACATGGACCCGGTTGAATTTAAAAACCTGTGCGAAACAAATGGGTTAAAATTCCTGGGAGCCCACACTGGACAGGATGCGCCTGATTCGGCCAAATGGGATGAAACCATGGCCTGGTGGGATGTTTGTATCGATGCACACAAAGCTGCCGGTGTAAAATGGATTGTCCAGCCCTGGATGGGAAAAACAGGGTACGAAAGTTTGGACGGATTAAAACATTACTGCAAATATTTTAATGCAGTTGGCGAAAAATGCAATGCTGCCGGAATTCGTTTTGGGTACCACAACCACGACAACGAATTTAAAGTGGAACTTGAAGGCAAGCCGGTTTACGACTGGATGATGGAATTAACCGATCCTGAAAAAGTGATGTTCCAGTTGGATTTGTACTGGATTGTTGAAGGAGGCAAAGATCCGCTTGATTATTTTAACAAATACCAGGGAAGATTTGAATTATGGCATATTAAAGACCACAAAGAAGTTGGTGAAAGTGGTGAAATGGATTTTGAAGCAATGTTTGCTCAGAGAGGGCAATCGGGAGCAGAATACGGTATTGTTGAAGTTGAAGAGTACAATTTTGAACCACTGGAAAGCTGTAAAAAGAGTTTGGAGTTCTTAAAGGCAGCAGAATACGTCGATCTGTAACAGATTGATTTAGTTGTCATTCTCACGGAAGTGGGAATCTCCTTGCCAATTGGAGATTCCTGCTTCAGCAGGAATGATAGTCCATCGTTTAAAACTTCCCAAACTTAAAGGTCATACCAAAATTAAAACCATTAAGTACATTCTCATCAGTTTCGATGAGTTGAATTTGTGATGTAAAGCGATAACTCGTGTATGCCGAAGCCCTGAAAAAACGGGCAACATTAAATTCAAGTTCCACGGCAGGCTCGATTACAAAAAACAGGTCGTGATCGTATTCGTACCCAGGATGGTAAGGATCGATATCCCATTCCCAGCTCCAGTAGTAATCTTCAACCAGAGCAATGCCTCCCATACCCATTAATATGGGGAAAGAGACATGTACAGGTTTTGATCCGCCAATGATAGGCTCAATAAAAAATCCACCATAGCCGCCGGCCAGCATATATTTATTCTCCGGATTCTGATGATGGTAGCTGTTGTAATCGAGGTTATTTACAAATCCGTATCCCCCAATACCGATGGCAAAAGAATGGTCGAATATAAAAGCTCCGCGGGCACCGGTAACCAAGGCATCGCGGCCGTCAATCTGCGAATAACCCATTGAAAAAGCCCCGTACCCGCCATTGCTTTTTCTTTTTGAAAATATGGTTTGAACCTCGTCATTGTAATAGTCGTCTTGCGCAAACGTGATGGCTGCAGACAAAATCAGTGTCAGAACAATTGTTATTTTTTTCATGATATACTTTTTATTTTATGTTTTCTGAATGTTTAAATGTGAGTGTTAAAAGAGGTATTTTACAGTAAATGCAAAGTCGAATAGTTCAATGTTGAACATTTCCCTGCCTAAAAAATCGAAATAAGGTTTTGCTTCTACGCCAATCGAAATAGGTACTTCGTAGAACATGTATTCCAATCCAACCAAACCGTCCAGTCCGGCAATAAAGGCTGTTCTTGTATCGTACCATCGGGTATTGTCACGTACATAAACTTCTTCCCATCTTTGGTACCCGGCATGCATTCCTGCACCATAAAAAAATACTAACTGGTCGGTAAAACTAAACAAATCGTACTGGTGAATCTCTTTTAAAGCGTGTAGCTGAATTCCCTGGTCGCGGGTTCCGAGAAGTAGTTTGTAAGAATTAGCATCGTCGGCATAAAATCTGTATTCAAAACCGGGAGCCATACCTCCACGAATTCCAATCGCTTTGCTAAATCCCTGTGCTGAAAGGGAAAATGCAGAAATACAAAGTATTATTGTAATTAAAATCTGTTTCATAACCATTTATTATCGTTAGTGTTAATCGAGTGGAATTATATTTCCCGTTCCTGATATGTGAAATTCGACCTGAGGATTGCCATAATAATAAATATTCCCGCTTCCTGAAATTGTAACATCAAGCGAGTTTTCTACTGTTACCCACATATCGCCTGAACTGGAAATATTTGCCCGGCAATCGAACAAATCCAGGTCGGAAGCTACAATGTTACCTGAGCCACTAATTTTAAAATGGGCATTGTCTGCAAAACCGGAAAGATCCACAGTGCCAGACCCTGAAATAGATACAGATACATCAGCTGCTTCTAAAGCAGATTTAATTACACCCGAACCGGAAAGAAGAATGTCCATTTCGTTGGTTACAAAATAATCAGTTGTAACCACGCCCGAGCCGCTAAGTAAGATTCCTTCCAGATCTGGTGTGGTAATAAATACTTCTATTGGCAAGCTGTTTCTAATGGAGGTAAAACTCCTGATTTCAATATTCAGCACATTTCCCGAAACAAAAGTTTCTATATACGGAATAATGTTTTCTTCGGCGCTGACAATAACTTCGTACTCGTCGCCCTCGGTAATATGTACAATAAATGAGCCTGATGAGGCTACTTTATTAAATGATGTAACAATTCTGCCTTCGGAGGCTAATATCCCGTTGCCTCTTACATGGACATCGTGGAAGCAACTTGTTGCGGTAAAAAGCAGTAAGGCAAAACTTAAAACAGATAGTTTAATTGTTTTCATGACTTTGTTTCCTTTTTCTGTTGTTTTCTTTTGACTTTTATATTCTTACTGACAGCTAATATTTTTTACGGTTGCAAAATGTGTGCTAAAATCTTAAGTTTTGTTACAAAATTTCTTGAAAATGTTTAATCTGAGAAAATATTAATCTCTCCGGAACTGGCGTTAATATGTAGCCTGGTTTTGTTTTCTGCTTTTTCGCCAAAGTTTCCGGTAAGCTTAATTTTTTTCATTTTTTCATCCAGTATTTCCTCCTCTGCTATTTCAACCTCGGGACAAAAGTCCAGTTCCGATTTTGTGTGGGTGATTTCGAAATCAAATTTCGATTCTTCGGCAAAGTACAGGTTGATATCTGTCGATTTAGATTCGATAACAATATTGCTGAAATCGGGTGGTGTCTTTTCAATATCAATGTCGCCATATTCCGAGCGTAGTGTCAGTTCATTGGTCAGTTCGTTTAACCTGAAGCTTGAGAAACTGCTTTGTGCATCTACCGTTTCAGCCAGACGAATCCTGAATTTATCGCGCCTCGATCCGGCATTTAAATCTTTTATTTCAAGAATTTCAAAATCGGTTGATTTACTTTTTATTCTTAGCGATTCGGCCTTTTTTATATATAATTCGCTGAAATTACATTCTAACCTGCCCCGGTTAATCGAATTTATTGAGACATCTGCAAAATTCAAGGTCAGATCCAGTTCAGAATCGAAATCATGTGCTTTCAGATTCCCGTTCGATAGATTGATTTTAACATCACCGCTGTAATCGTCGATGTAAATATCGCCAAACTTATTTTCCACATTTAATTCATTTCCTACAGGCATCCAAACTGTATAGTCAATTTGTATGTTGCTTCCGGTGTTTAGCATCGTTTCTTTAAACCGGGTAATTTCCCTGCCTAAACTACTTTTGTTTTTTCCAACATCAGTACGGACAATCAGATAGTGTTCGCTGTCAGTAATATCGAAATCGATACCTTCGATTGATTCCTCCAGTTTTGAAAGCTTTTTTTCCTCTACCCTGATTTTAATATCGAATACGACAGTATCTTTTTCCCAGGTATTAATTTCTATCTTTCCGTATTTGTTCGAGATTTCAATTTGGGTTTCGGGAGAAACCTTAAATTGTTTATTAATCTCTTTGGTTTCTGTAAACTGGGCGCTTGCACAAAGCGGCAAAAGCCAGCCTGCAAAAACAAAATACCCAATTAACGCTATCTTTCTAATCATAATCTTTTTCTTAACAATTTATCTGTTCCAAAACGTCGTCGCACAGTTTAAGCCTGAACCGGTTGTTCTCTATCATGGCTTCTATCACACTCTTGTTCGAGATGTTCTCTTTTAAATCGTTCTTCAATACTTTATACATATTTTCCAGTTCCGCCAAATCGGTTTCAATCTCCTCTTCCAACTTGGGGAACGTGTAATAACATTTTTTAATCTCTTTCAGTTTGGCATCAACCTGGTGCGAATAAAAAGCTTCGGCTTCAATCAATTCAACCAGTTCCGGGTCTTCAATATCGCGCGCATAATTACCTGGCGAAAAAACGTTCGATTGCCAAAGCAACACCGAACCGATTACAACTGAGGCAACAACTGCTGCTACCCTTACCAGGTAATGTCTCATCGAAACCACTTTCGGTTTTTTGGTATTGACTGATATTTTTTTCCAGACTTCAGGCGATGGTTCCCTAAAATCGAAATTATCGCGGTTGTTTTTAACAAATTCTTCCAGGCGGTCAGTTTTCATAACGTCCGTTTGTTTGTTCTTTTAATATTTCAACAATACGCCTTTTGGCGCGCATAAACTGGCTTTTCGAGGTTGACTCCGAAATGTTCATTATTTGAGCAATTTCAGCATGGTCATAACCTTCCAGCAGGTATAGCGAAAATACCATCCGGCTTCCTTCCGGTAATTTTTCCATTGCCCCGGTAATATTGGCAACAGTATATTCTGGTTCATTCTTTTCATTTTCTTCGGCCATATCGTGATGGTAAATCTCTTCGCAATATGTCAGTTCAATCTTTTTCTTGTTTATCGCATTAATGCAGGTATTTATAACAATCCGCTTTAACCACGATCCAAAATTTGATTCGTACCTGAACGAGTCCAGTTTCATAAAAGCCTGGGTAAAGGCTTCCTGCAACATATCTTCTGCTTCCTCGCGGTTGTTCATTATGCGATAACTTACGTTAAACATTGCTTTCGAATACAATTGGTAAAGCTCGTACCTCGCCCTGTCGTTCCCTTTTTTACAGGCTTCAATTAGTTTTTTATGTATGTGCTCTTTTTTCCCCAATTGTCCAACTTTCAATTTTAATGACAAGAAAATAGCCCGGGGGTTGCAAAATGTTTTTTACGGTTCACGTTTTATAATGTTTTGAATTTCTTTTTCCGAATATCCGGGAACAGCCCCGTTCTGCGATGCAACAAAAGCACCTGTGGCACAAGCCTGTTCAAGCGCTTTTTTGGGTGAACTGTTTTTTGAAAGATTAGCCACCAGGCTCGCCAGAAACGAGTCGCCCGATCCAACCGTGTCAACCGCATCGACTTTGAATCCGGGGTGTTCGTATAATTTATTACCAACAAGAAGTGCTGCACCGTTTGCGCCTCGTGTTACACAAAGTGTGGTGCAATTATAATAACCTGCAAACCAATCAATGAGCTCATTTTCGTTTCCCGATTTGTTGTGCCAGTCTGCAATCTCACCTAACTCATCGTCGTTTAGTTTAACAACATCGGAGAGGAACAGCAGCTTTTCAACCACTTCTTTTTTATTGTATGGTGGCCTAAGGTTTACATCCATTAACCGTTGTGCTTTCGAGTTCTCCAAAATTTGAAAAAGCGTATTTAAAGTTGCATAATTTCGCGATGCAAGCGAACCAAAAATAAATAGGTCTGCATTTTGGGTTACCTCTTTTACTTCAGATTGATACAAAATATTATCCCAGGCAACCGGTTCGCAAATTTCGTAAGTGGCATTTCGGTTTTCATCCAAATGAACCAAAACTTTACTGGTTGAAAGCTCTTTGTCTTTTTGAATAAATTGTGTGTCAATTTCTGACTCGGTTAAGAATTGTAACAGCTTTTCTCCTTCTTCGTCATTTCCAATTCTGCTGATTAATATGGGGTCTTGCCCCTGCTTTTTCAGGTGGATAGCCACATTTAACGGTGCCCCTCCGGGTTTTGCTCCTGTGGGAAGCATATCCCAAAGTACTTCACCAAAACAGATAATGTTCTGAAAAACTTTCTTTTGCATACGTTTTTTATTCAAAAATAGCTTTTTAAGGATTGCTTTCCGATTTTTAATTTTTTTGAATTACATAAAGAATAAAATATTTATATTTGCACCCGCAAAACAAATGGTGGATGTAGTTCAGTTGGTTAGAACGCTGGATTGTGGTTCCAGAGGTCGCCGGTTCAAATCCGGTCTTCCACCCGAAAAGCCTCAGTATTTGCTGAGGCTTTTTTAATTCCTTTTTGAAGATGATTGAAAATGGAATACATTAGCCTCGGAGAAATCCGGGGCTTTTTTTATTTTTACCTAATGCAGATAACAGGAATTATTTTAGCCGGTGGTAAAAGCAGCCGAATGGGAACCGATAAAGCTTTACTCGAATTAGGCGGAATTACTTTGCTTGAGAAAGCTATTGGTTTGTGCCAGTCGGCCTGCAGTTCAATATTAATCAGTTCGAATAATCCTAAACACAGGAAACCTGATATTCCGTTAATTCCGGATGAGATTGAAAATTGTGGGCCAATGGGTGGAATTTACTCGTGCATGAAAAAATCGTTAACTGATTGGAATTTTGTTGTTAGTGTCGATTCCCCACTTGTAATTCCAGAATTTATTGGTTATTTGATATCAGAAACAGAAGACTGCGATGTTGTTGTTCCTGTACATTCCAAAGGCAAGGAACCACTCATTGCTTTATACCATAAACAATGTTTACCCGAAATGGAGAGAATGCTTCGGTCAGGTAATTTTAAAATGCACAACCTGTTTCATTCGGTAAAAACGAAATGGATTGATACAAATGAATGGCTTGTAAAGTATCCCAAACTATTTTATAATATTAATCGCCCTGAAGAGCTGAAAGGTAGTTTCTGAGGGGATTATCTCACTTTATTTATCCAAATTCAGAAATATTTATGAGTCTTTTTTTATCAGCAATTAAAATGTCTTTCCCAAAAATTTTAATGATTTTGTCTTTCCTGAATTCCGATAAGGTACGAATTACATTTTCCGTTGTCATTCCAATGTATTCGGCAATTTCTCGTCTCGAGATTGGCAATTCAAACTCATCTTTCTCAAAAATATAGTCCGAAAAATAGAGCAGTACATGTGCTATTCTTCCTTTTAAATGTTTACGTTTTATTTCCAGGTTATCGAGTACAATTTTATCGGTTGCCTCACTTACCCGCTTCATTAAATCCATGGCAAACATCGCGTTATTCTGGGCACGGTTTTTCACTACATTTAGGTCGAGAATACAAACAGTCGAGTCCGCAACTGCTGAAACAGAATATTTGTAGTGGTCGGAAGAAAAAACGCTTAAAAGGCTGACAAAATCAAAGGGTTTTGAAAAACTTATTATTTGATCTTTCCCCTCAACAGTAGACTTGGATAGTTTAACCAATCCCTCTTTTAAATAAAGAAACTCATTAATCTTATCTCCTTCCTTAATAATAAATTCACCTTTTGAATAATTCCGTTCTACTTTAATTTCGCATATATCAGTTAATTCTTCTAAAGTTACATGTGAAAAAAACAGATTTTTTAACTGGCATTGGGTACAATCGCATTTTACACTTCCCACATTCATGACATTCAGCACAATTTAATTGTCTAAAATACCATTTTCTTATGATATTTATTATAGAGTGATAATTATCATAACCCATTTCTTAAGCACATGTTTATCGGAAGCTAAATTTGAGAGCAGATATTATATAAATATAAAATATTGAAATGAAACGATTAGTAATTCTTGGAGCCGGTACTGCCGGTACAATGATGGCAAACAAACTGAGAAATACCCTCGACAGGGAAGAATGGAACATAACCATTGTCGACCAGTTTAAAACACATTATTACCAGCCGGGTTTTTTATTTATTCCGTTTGGGATATACAATAAGGAAGATGTAATAAAACCCAAAGCCGATTTTATTCCGGCCGGAGTGAATATGGTCTATTCGGCCATCGATCGTATTGAGGCCGGTGAAAATAAAGTTCATCTTGAAGGTGGCCAGGTATTAAACTATGATTATTTGATTATTGCAACCGGTACAAAAACATTCCCTGATGAAACCTCCGGGTTGCAGGATAAACTGTGGTATAAAGAAATTTTTGATTTTTATACAGTAGAAGGAGCTGTTGCTCTACAGAAATTCTTTAAAGGCTGGGAAGGAGGAAAGCTGGTTATGGCCATAACTGAACTACCGTACAAATGTCCGGTGGCACCTCTCGAGTTTGTTTTTCTGGCCGATGCCTATTTTTCCGAAATTGGCATTAGAGACAAAGTTGAAATATCATATGTAACACCTATGCCGGGGGCATTTACAAAACCGGTTGCAACAAAAATGTTATCGGAACTACTGGCCGAAAAGAATATTGAAGTAATACCCGATTTTTATATAGAACGTGTTGATAATGATGAGAAAAAACTGATTTCGTACGATGAGAAAGAAGTTCCTTTTGATGTATTAACAGTTGTCCCGGTAAACATGGGTGATGAAATGATTGAAAGGAGTGGACTGGGCGACGACATGAACTTTGTTCCAACGGACAAACATACAATGCAGTCGCAGAATTATGAGAATATTTTTGTTCTCGGCGATGCTTCCAATATCCCGACATCAAAAGCCGGTTCGGTGGCACACTTTGCAGCTGAGATTCTTTTCGAAAACTTAATGAGCGCTATTGAAGGGCGTCCATTACAGGCAAAATTCGACGGTCATGCCAATTGCTACATAGAAACCGGTCATGGCAAAGGTGCTCTTATCGATTTCAATTACGACACTGAACCACTCCCGGGAACCTTCCCGTTACCCGGTATCGGGCCTTTCGGTTTACTGAAAAACACCAAAATTAATCATTATGGCAAAGTGATGTTCCGCTGGATTTACTGGCACATTCTTTTAAAAGGTAAAGAACTGCCTGTAGAACCACTGATGACAATGGCCGGTAAAAAGAAAATGAATTAAATCGGGGAAAAGAGATGGAAGAAAAAGCATTACAAACTCAAGTTGCAGAATTAAATCAGAAGGTTGATTTGTTGCTGGACTATGTAAATCAGCAAAGGTTAAAAACAAACGAATTGGAAGATTTGGTGGCCGATCTCTCCATTGTGGGGAAAGATATGTACGATACGGCTGTTGAAGAACTCGATAACCGGATGGTAAATCTCGACCTCGATGATGTTAAAGGATTGGTGCTTCGTGTTTTAAGGAATATTGACAATATGAACAAGTTCCTTGAAACATTCGAAAGCATGAATGACTTTATGAAAGACGCAAGCCCGCTATTTAATGAAGCAGTTATCGATTTCACCAAAAAACTGAATGAATTCGACCAAAAAGGATATTTCGAATTTTTTGCTGAAACCGGACTCATACTTGACAACATTATTACGCATTATCAGCCGGAAGATGTTCGGGCCCTGGCAAATAATATTGTAACCATAATGGAAGCAGTGCGCTCGGCTACTCAGCCGGAAATGATGCAGGCTTTAAATAACGGATTGAAAATTTATGGCAGTTTGGAGATGGAAAATGTTCCTGAATATTCAATTTTTAAGGTAATGCGCGAAATGAATAAACCCGAGATGAAACGATCACTTGGATTCTTTATGACATTCATGAAAAATATAGTAGCTAACACAAATAAGGATACAAATTAAAATAGAAATTATGGCAGAAAAAACATTAGCAGGAAAAACAGTTGAAATAACCGACGAAGGTTATTTGGTAAACAAAAATGACTGGAACAAGGAAATGGCAGCAGAAATTGCAAACGAACACGGTATTGAACTTACCGACAAACATTACGAGGTGTTGGAATATCTTCGTGAGCAGGAGGCCAGTGGAGCCACACTAACTATTCGTAAAGTAGGCAAGTCGGGAATTACCGACATTAAAGGATTGTATCAACTTTTCCCGGGCGGGCCGCTTAAATTATCATCGAAATTTGCAGGAATACCTAAACCGGCAAGCTGTGTTTAAAATTTAAAACCTGAAAATTATGACTGAAGTAAATGAAACACCTTTAAAAAAAGTTTTGATTATTGTAGCTAAAGCCAGTATTGAAGATGTATACGCAGGGTTGATAATGGCTAACGGCGCAGTAATGGAAGGAATTGAAGCAAAATTGTTTTTTACTTTTTTTGGACTTGATGCAATTACCAAAAAACGTATGAACAGGTTACATACAGGAACTGTAGGAAACCCGGGTATGCGTATGCCCGGCGGATTGCCTTTCCCAACATTCCTGGGGGTACTTCCCGGAGTTGAAGCAGGGGTGTCGGCAATGATGAAAAAACAGATGGACGAATTGGATGTTCCGCCGGTTGATGAATTTTTAGATATGATTACTGCAGGAGGTGGCGAAATTTATGCCTGTAAAATGGCAGCTGATATGTTTAAGCTTTCAATGGAGGATTTAAGCGAACATGTAAAAGCGATTATTACTGTAGGAGATTTATATGAAATGTCAGGGGGAGAAGGAACTCAGATTATTTTTACATAAATAGTTTAAAATAATGAAGGAGAGAACGTCATTCGGAAGCCAGTTGGTGAAAGGGTGGCGTTTTTTTAGTTATTCCCATTTAGGAAGAATGCATTTTTTGCTGCGGTTTTTAATCAACTCTTCAAAGTTATCCAGGCTTGCTTTCATTACCTCCGATTTTTCAACATGGCAGGTTAAACAGGCTCCTGCCGTAAGAATTCTTTTTTGTTGCTCCACGTTAAACGGGAAAACATTTGTTCGGGTTGAAACAGCCCCTTTCCTGGTTTTAAGAAAATCAATCCATGCATCGGCCGGAAGGCCGTCGTTTATATCATCTTCGTACATCGGGTGAAATTTCCATTTCCCTTTTCCGTCTTCAATTTCATAGGTGAGCTCTCCTTCTCCATAACCCAGCGCAACAGGGTTGTTATGGCAGCTTTTGCAGCTTCTACCTTCTGATGATGTGGTGTGTGGTGCGGCAGGTGCGTACAACCTGTGAAAAATATGAGCATCGTTTTCATCTTTTGTGTAAGATTTTTTGTCGATGCTCAATATCATCCCGGGAATAACAGGAATAATTTCAGTTTTATCTTCTGTCTCACGAATCCCAAGAGTTGGAAGTTTTGCCTGGTATTCTCCGGTAAATTCTACCCAGCTCCCTTTTTGTTCCCGATTCGTAATCATATTGTAACCACGTTCTTCCGGATCGTATGAATTGTGGCACCCGATACAGGTTGGCGCCCACGAGGTGTGACAGCTTGAACACGAGAGATTGGAATGTGCATTGTCGTTGGTACAAGCAGTGGCAGGCGATTTCATATTCATCTTCGTGCCACTGTTTTTGGTCAGAAAGAAGATTGAGTCATTTTCAACATACGTATTTATTAGTGCCCGGTTGTGTTTTGCAGTTACCAGGAATTTTTTGTCAGAAATATCTCCAAAACGAAGAGCAGCAATGATTGCCGATTCATTGTCGAGATTTTCTGCGGCAATAGTATTTGGCGCTCTTTCAATATGACAGTCAGAACACTGTACATCCGCCTGGTCTTCTTCGTGGGCATAATGATTCCCGTCTCCCATTAATTCGTAAGAATGATGACAATCGATACACTCTAATCCAAGGGTATGATGAATATCTTCCTGCTTTTTTATAAATACACGGGCCCCTTCAACCAGTCTGTAATTAATACTATCCGGCATTTGGTCTGCTTCAAGTGTAGTTTCGTGCCAGCCTTCATAATTGGTGGCTATTCTGCCTGATCGACTATGGCACCCAAAACAATGATTGCTGGTAACATTTAAACTCACCGAAGGATGAGCGTTAACTATTATTTTGTGGCTGTTGGGCAGTGCCTTCTCTGCATTATCGTCGTAGTTTAAGTGGCAAGCCAGGCATCCTCCTCCTCGACTGGTTTCCTGAATCGGGCCATATTCCGTTTTGGAATTTCCTAGGTGACACCGTACACATAAATTTCGAAGATGTTCATCAGCAGGTGAATCTTTTAGCTGGTGAATATCAGTAATTATATCAGGATTGTTCTGCTCGTTAAAAATAAATCGGTCAACGCTAATCATCCCGCTTAGTGTGCCCATTAAACCAGTCGGTACCCGTTCTGTAATTTCCGGGTGACATTGAGTAGTTCCGCAAGATTGTTTTGAGTTTGAAAGATTGCCCGGAATAAGAATCATGTTACGGTGCGACTGCTTTTTGCCAGTGGCAAAAGGATTTCCTCCATGGCACGACGAACAACCAATTGCTTCAGGTGAGTGAGAATCGGTAAAGCCGTGTGTATCGAAATGGCAAACCAGGCAGCTTTCCTTTCTTCCCTGGATGACGGGCGATGCAGCTGCTTCATTTAGCTTAAATTCGGGAGAGAAGTTTACTCGTGGAGTTTTGAAGTTGTGCATTACACTGTAAGCATATTCCTGACTCCAGGGGTAGCTCCACTTCCAGCGCTCACCTCTGAAAAACATTCCTGTTAAAGTCAGAACCAGATAAAACCCGGCAAAAACCAGTAAAGATCTTTTACTTATAAAAACCTTTTTCCCATCGCCTGAATTGACAATATAAATTAATATAAGTACCGAAAGAAACAGCAGTAACGACCATACAGGATGTTTCAACCAGTGTAAAATTTCCTGGAATCCAACAAAATACCACGGGCCTTTTACCGATGGATTCAGGTTGTCGTGCAACGGTGCGCTAAAAAAATAACTGATTACCAAAACTGCAATAAACGATAAAATAAAATCGAGGGCTGGAGGCCAGTATTTCCGGCTGTGTTCAACCATTGCAATGGCAATAAAAATGGTAAAAGTGGCAATATGATGGACGTAAATCAACTGGTAACTTTCGGAGTTGCCCAGTAATGAGTATGCCAGTGATTTGCCTATCACTGGAATCCGTTCAGCCAGTGTCTGCAAAATTTGCCTTGCCTGCTGACTGTCGGCATCTCCCTTCAATAAAAATCCGGTAATCATGGCAAGGAAAATGATTAAAACCGCCAGGCTAAGTCTGAATGCCATCCATTTCTTCAGACCGATTTTTTCTTTATAATGAAAATGGTCGTAAAGGTGAATAAGGCTTAATATTAAAAAGAATTGCGAACTCCAGTAATGGTAATTCCGAATTAACGAAGCCCACGGATTACTTACCATTAGGTTGCTGATGCTTAAATAGGGCGATTTAACATCGAACGGAATTGCAAGAAAAACACCGGACAAAACCACGAGCCAGAACATGGAAAGGGCTAGTGTCCCATAAGTAGTTTTATCTTTTTTGCGTTTCATCTTAACCTCCAATTATGATGTTATTCCCATCGTCAGAAATTCTGGAAGGAACTATTTCCAGATTTTTATAGGCAGGGCCTTGTAATACTTTGCCATTTAAATCGTATTCAGAACCATGACAAGGACAAACCAACCGGCCATTTTCCATTTTATCGATTTTACACCCCAGGTGAGTACAATGAGCCGAAAAAACTGTTGTTGTCCTTTCGTGGGTTACAATTATGTATTTATCAGAAAACGAAACTGCTTTATTTTTGCCGTATGGAAGCGTGTGTTCCTTATGGGCTCCGGCTTCAATGTGGTTAAGGGTGAGTTTATTCCAGGCTAAAACAAAAAAGGAGACAATTCCGGTTACAACAATCTTTAAAAATGTTCTCCTGTTTTTAATTTCCATCCTTATTTTTCTTTCAGGCAAATGTAATAAATTGGTGAAACATTAATTCTGACGGACATCTATTCATAAAGTTTATTTGCTCAAATGTTTAATATCATCCTCACTGTCAGGTTGTTCAGGTTTGTTTTTATGAGTTATTGTGTTTTTTTGCCTTGGAATTAATAGTTATTACAAAAAAAGAACTTTTGTTCTTAATTAATTTCTGTTTTAGGGGATTATTCTTTAAGGAACTAATTGACTTATAGAATTATTTATCAGAAACGCAACAGGATAGAGCCGTTTAAAATTTGTGTGCATATTAAATGTATGTGTCTTATGTTCATAATAAAATAACAATAAGAAATTGAGGCTAACTTCCTTATTTTTAACGTTTTCAAATTGGTATGTGCCTGCAGATCTGTTCAAAATCCTTTTTATATTTGCCTACAATATCTAAAAATGTAAATAAATAGATATTAAAAGATGTAAAAGTGCAGTAAGATCTCCTGGTTTAATATAAATAACAAGGAGATTTTAATTAATATCAATTCACGAATGAAAACAAGACGGGATTTTATTAAAATTTCAACTGTCGGCGCCGGGGCCACTGCTATAGGAATAAAGGCATTTGGTTCAAAAGGCTTTAAGTTATTCGAATCTAAGTCAGGTGGTCCGGTAAGCGACGAGGATCTTACTCCTTATCCAACCTATTGTGAGGTATGTTTTTGGAAATGTGCCGCTTGGGCTTATGTTGATAAAAACGACAAGATCAGGAAAATCGTAGGAAATGAAAACGATCCACATTGTAATGGTCGTCTCTGTCCACGTGGAACAGGCGGTGTGGGTATGTATTACGACGATGATCGATTAAAAACACCACTTATCAGGGAAACCCGGAAAGATGGCTCACAGTATTTCCGGGAAGCCAGCTGGGAAGAGGCGCTTGACAAGGTTGCCGACAAAATGAAAGAGGTGAAAGAAAAGCATGGACCTGAAGCGTTTGGATTATTTAATCATGGAACACCTGGAGGACAATTGCATCATTTAATGCGTGCATATGGTTCAGAAAGCAATGCAGAGCCTTCTTATGCCAACTGTCGGGGGTCTCGTTCGTCAGCTTACTTTTCAACCTTTGGAGCTTATGTAGGTTCTCCTGAAAGTACTGATATAAGAGACACTAAATGTCTTGTTTTAATAGGTTCGCATTTGGGTGAAAATATGCATAACTCGCAGGTACAGGAAATGTCTGAGGCTATCGATAATGGAGCAACAATTATTACAGTTGACCCCAGATTTTCTACAGCTGCAGGACATTCACAACATTGGTTGCCTATTAAACCGGCGACAGACATCGCACTTATAATGGCCTGGATTCATGTTTTAATTTTTGAAGGGCTGTATGATAAAGATTATGTAGAACAATATACATTCGGGTTAGATTACCTGAAAGATCATGTCAAAAGTATGACTCCCGAATGGGCATATGGAATAACCACCATTGAACCGGAAAAAATCAGAGAAACTGCCCGGGCTATGGCGGGTGCGGCACCAGCAGTGGTAATACATCCGGGACGCCATGTTGTATGGTATGGCGACGATACCCAGCGTGGAAGGGCAATGGCTATTTTAACTGCCTTGCTTGGAGCATGGGGAAAAAGAGGAGGACTTTATTTCCCCGAAGGTGTTTCAGTTCCGCATTACCCGCATCCTCATTTCCCGGAACCAAAATGGACCTGGAAAGATTGGAATGAAGGGAAATATCCGTTGGCAACAATGGGAATCACAACCGAATTATTAAAAGCATCGATTCCGAGATATAATTATAAACACCAGGTAAAAGCCTGGCTGGTTGCAGGAACTAATCTTCCATTATCGATGCCAGATAAGCCACTTTTTAAAGAAGCGGCTGATTCGGTTGAATTTATTGCGGTAATGGATACCATGCCTATGGATATTACAGGATATGCCGATGTTGTACTTCCCGAAGCAACTTATCTCGAAAGATATGATGCGTTAAGAGCTTCTCCTGGCCGGGAACCCAATGTTGCTTTAAGAATGCCGGCCGCAGAACCACGGTTCGATTCAAAACCGGGTTGGTGGATTGCAAAACAAATTGGGGAACGCCTGGGGCTGCATGATTATTATAATTTCGATGATTATACTGAGGTGCTCGATTGGCAGTTGAAACAACTTGGAAGTTCATTGGAAGAAATGAAGAAAGTAGGGGTGAAAAAATACCCAAGGAAGAGTGGCCCAATTTATTTAGGCGATGGTGAAGATTTCGAATTCAATACAACAACAGGTAAAATAGAATTATATTCTGTTGATTTTGCTGATAACGATTTTGATCCGATTCCAAAATATACGAGACATCCGGAACCACCTCAGAATTTTTACCGACTGATTTATGGCCGTGCTCCAATGCATACTTTCAGCCGGACTTCAAATAATCCGAATCTATCAGATTTAATGAGTGAAAATAATGTTTGGGTAAATCCAAAGGTTGCCGATTTATGGGGACTGAAAAAGGGACAGGAAGTATGGCTTAAAAATCAGGATGGAGCGATTACTTCATTTCCGGTAAAAGTTAGAGTAACAGAAAGGATTCGTTGGGATTCTGTTTATATGGTACACGGTTTTGGTCATTCAAACAAAAAATTATCGAGGGCTTTTGGCAAGGGGGCCAGCGATACTGAAATGATAACAAACGTGGTAGTAGATCCTGTAATGGGAGGAACCGGAATGAGAGGAAACTTTATAACATTTTTAACAGAAGATCCTGCAATTGAGGGAAAGGAGGTTAAAGCATGAGATATGCAATGGCTATTGACACAAAAAAATGTGTCGGGTGTGGCGACTGTGTAGTGGCCTGTCAAACAGAAAATAATGTTCCTCACGGATATTGCCGTGACTGGATTGTGGAAAGCGTGGACGGAACCTATCCGAACCTGGATCTGGAATTCCGTTCAGAGCGATGCAATCATTGCGACAATTCACCGTGTGTACGTTGTTGTCCAACCGGAGCAAGTCATATTGCCGAAGGTGGAGTTGTTTTGGTTACACCTCACAAATGTATTGGGTGTGGTGCCTGTATCGAATCCTGTCCTTACGATGCACGTTATCCTCATCCCGAAGGACATGTTGATAAATGTACATTCTGTTTACATCGTGTGGAAAAAGGACAAAAACCGGCATGCGTTTCAGTTTGTCCAACTAATTGTCTTTATTTTGGCGACCTTGACGATCCGAACAGCGATGTTTCTTTAGCATTAAAAGACCGCAAATGGAAAGTTCTGGCTCCTGAAGCCGGGACCGAGCCTCAATTATATTTTCTAACCTAATCCTAAAAATTAATTTAAAATGAAGGAAGAACTTTTTGTAAGCGGAAGAAATATTCCATATATCGATCCACATCTGCATATCTGGCACTGGCAAATTCCGGTGTACCTTTTCCTTGGAGGTTTGGCAGCAGGTATCCTCTTTTTTGCAGGATATTTTGTGGTCAGAGGTAAAGAAAAAGAGATGCCGACAACTGTTAAATTAGCACCGGTAATTGCTCCTCTGGCTTTGGTTATTGGTTTGGGTGCATTATTCTGGGATCTGAAACACAAGCTTTACTTCTGGCAGTTGTATACAACTATTCGCCTCGAGTCGCCCATGGGATGGGGAGCATGGACTTTGATGATTATTACTCCCATAGCTTTTATTTGGGTAGCGAGTTATATGAAAGAAATTATACCAGGGTGGAACTGGCGGTTAAAAATTCTTGATCAGTTTGAAGCACTGGCAATTAAATTCCGCGTACCATTGGCCTGGATAATGATGGTATACGCTATTATTCTGGGTGTTTATACCGGTATATTATTGTCGGCATTTAATGCCCGGCCACTCTGGAATACTTCCATCCTTGGACCGCTGTTCCTGGTGTCAGGATTTTCCACGGGACTGGCCGCAACCATATGGATGAGTAACAACGAGAAAGAACGAAAAATCCTAAGCCGGATCGACCTGGTTTTCATTGTCGTCGAAATTTTCCTCATTGTTCATTTGTTCATGGGATTCTTAGCCGGATCGCAAACCAGCATCGAAGCTGCCAGGTTATTCCTTGGCGGCGAGTTTACTGTAAGTTTCTGGGTTTTTGTAATGCTGCTCGGCCTTATTTTTCCCGCAACGCTTGAAACGCTTGAACTTTGGGGATTTCATGTGCCCAAATGGTTGCCGCCATTAATGATACTATTCGGAGGACTTATGTTCCGTATTATCATGGTGGAAGCAGGCCAGATTACACGATATTTATATTAAAATTAATTAAGTCACAGATATGAATAATACAATCGATAATCAGCCGAAATACATTAATCCTTATTTGGGAGGAGTGTTACTCGGTCTATTAATCCTTTTAACGGTTTATATAACAGGACGCGGATTAGGAGCCAGCGGTGCGATTAAAAGTACAGTTGTAACCACTGCACAGGTTTTTTCTTCTGATGCAGTAAAAGACAACGGTTACATGAGCCGGTTTATAAGCGACGGTCATTCACCAATGTATACGTGGCTCGTATTTGAATCGTTGGGAATCTTATTGGGCGGATTACTGTCAGGAATCTTATTTGGCCGGGTAAAAAACTTCAGGATTGAACATGCACCAGGAATTACCAGGAAAAGAAGATTGATTTTTGCTTTAATCGGAGGTATGTTTTTTGGTATTGGAAGCCAGTTTGGAAGGGGTTGTACCAGTGGTGCTGCACTTAGCGGTAGCGCAACTTTCGCCCTTGGAGGTGTTGTAGTAATGCTTACCATTTTTGGTACAGGGTACTTACTGGCATATTTCGTTAGAAAATTGTGGATTTAGAATTAAACAAATTAAAAAAATATAAAGAATGGGACCTTTAATTCCAAATGGTATAATAGGAGGCAACTGGGATTTTGTAATTGCCGTTTTACTTGGTATAGCATTCGGATTTATTCTGGAAGCTACAGGCTTTTCATCGTCAAGAAATATAACTGGGGTATTTTACGGTTACAACTTTGTTGTTCTTCGTGTATTTTTTACTGCGCTGATTGTTGCAATGGTTGGCCTGTTGTATTTTGATTATTTCGGCTGGCTCGACCTATCAAAAATATTTATCCTTCCGACATATCTCTCCCCGATGATTTTGGGAGGTGTATCAATGGGGATTGGTTTTATCTTGGGAGGTTTTTGTCCCGGTACCAGCCTCGTAGCAGTTGCAATTGGTAAAATCGATGCCATAGTTTTTACTGTCGGCATTTTTATCGGGATATCTGTTTTCTCGGTAAGTTTCCCAATGATTGAGAATTTTTTCAACAGCAGCAATATGGGAAATGTAACGTTAACTGATGTTACCGGTATTCCGGCTCAATGGTTTGCCATTGTATTTACCATTGTTGCTCTTGCCGCTTTCTGGATAACAATGCTTATTGAAAAACGCGTTAGAAAAAACATGAAACAATATAAATTCTAATCTAATGAACCGAAATTATATTTTTCTTACCATATTAATGCTTGTACTGGCCTTTGGTACGCTGGTAGCAACCAAACAGCATGAGTCTAATCAAAGAGAACCAGAGGAACTATTGCAGGAGATTATTCAGCCAACACGGTATGTTACAACCGACCAGGTAGCCAAAATGATTATCCAGGGAGATCCCTCACTAATGTTAGTCGATGTAAGGAGCGATATAGAATACGAGGAGTATTCTCTTCCACGTTCGTTAAATATTCCTCTTGATAGCTTGCTTAATGAAGACTACTTGTCGTATTTAGGTGTTCCTGGAACAAAAGTGGTATTTTTCTCGAACGACGATATAAAAGCCGATCAAACATGGATTTTAGCAAAACGGATGGGCTATAACAGTACTTATGTTTTGAAAGGCGGAATTAATTGCTGGATGGAAACAATAATAGATCCAATACATCCGGGAGAAGATGCTCCTTATTCTGAGGTTGAAACATATACTTTCCGTAAAGGGGCACAAATGTATTTTACAGGATCACCGGGTGAAGGTGATGAAACATCGAAAGTTAATGTTACTGTTCGACGAAGAGAAAAAACAACTGTAGCAGCCGGTGGTTGTTAACCGATAATTGTAAAAAATAAATTTAATACGATGCATATACACGAATTAAATCCATGGAGAACATTAATAGCCCTTTCAGTTTTTATTATTGTTTTGATAATTGGTTTTTTAACCATGCCCAAACCATTAATGACTTATGAAAAGAACATGGATGAAACACTGACTGAGCTTATGGAGACAGAAGCCTATTTTTATCCGTGGGAACTCGAGGATATTATTAATGATAAACCAGATAGTATTCTTCTTTTCGATATCCGCGACAATTTTGTTTTTGGGCAGGGGCACATTCCTGGCGCCGAAAATATGTCGGCCAGTAATTTAACTAAAGAGGAAAATATTGAAAGGCTGGAAGAATTAAAAGAAATGGGTGTAACTGTAGTTTTATACGGCGAAGATGAGTTGCAGGCCAACGGCCCCTGGATGTTGTTCAGGCAGGTTGGTTTCGACAATGTAAAAATATTGCTGGGAGGATATCAGTATTACAACGAGAATAAAGATGACCTCTGGGCAACAATGGACGATGATGTTTATTATAAAGGCATTCAGAGATATGATTATGCAGACTTGGCAGCTCCAAAAGAAGGTTCGGCTCTTGATGCAGATTCCGATAAGAAACCGGTTGAGGTGAGAAGAAGACAAAAAACTACTGTAGCTGCAGGAGGTTGCTAATCCGATTTAAAATAACTTGACATGTGAAAGGAAATCCCGGGGAAGCCAATTCTTCGGGATTTTTTTCCGAGAAAAACTAGCCTATCTCACTAATCCTCTTCAGTAAAGGCATATTAATAATTTCAATCTTGCCGTCTTTGTTTTTAATAATGTTGTTGTCTTTAAAATCTTTTATAACCTTAACAACACTCATTGCCGACATTCCGGTGAGCTCGCCCAAATCGGCTCTCGAAAGCGAAAGTTTGAAAGTTGTGCTTTTGTAAATTTCTTCTGATAAATAGATAAGCGCATCGGCAAGCCGGCCGTTTAATTGTTTGTGGGTAAGGCTGATAAACCTGGCAAACGTGGAGTCAGAACAAACATTCATGGTTTTAATAATTTCCGAGGCAAATTTACCGTCGTTCTCTATCAGCTTTTTAATTGCATCATTTTCAATAATACAAATTGTAGTAGGCTCAGTGGCAGTAGCAGTGTAGGTATACACTTTATTTCCGTAAATCGATGGCAATCCCAAAAGGTTTCCTTCGGGCATAATATTAAGCACCAGGTTTTTTTCGGAGTTGGGAATTTCAAGGTAAACCTTTACCAGTCCATGTTTTATAAAATAAACATGGTTGGCAAACGATCCCTGTTTAAAAATTGTTTCCCCCTGTTTAAAATTAAGCTGAACCCTGTGCTTTTCTATTTTTTCAAGCTCGGATTTATCAAGAAGCTTAAAACAAGATGATTTATTTTTACAAAACTGACATGAATTTAATTCTTCTCCTGACGCCATAACACCTTAGATAATAATGACTCCCCTCAAATGTTGTACTGTTGCCTGAATATTTACGGCGGTGCAAATATATTAATATTCAAGTTGATATTGATAAGAATATAGTTCTATTTATACGAAATAGTTGGTTTGGTTTATGCTCTCCTGTTCTTTTAACGGCCTGTTTCCGACGTATTTTTGCAGCAAATTTTTAATCAATGAAGGTAAAATCATTAATTATTTCAATAATTACACTTTTTGTGATTTGGGTTCTGCTCAATCATAAACTCACACCAGAGGTAATTATTTCGGGAGCTGTCGTGTCGCTTGCTGTTGGATTAATTTTCTGTTATACATGCGAAATATTCAACAGTTTAAGGTTAACACCGAAAGCAATTTTATACTGGTTTGTGTACATTTTTGTTTTCCTGAGCGAGCTTTTAAAATCAAATTTCGATGTGGCTTACCGGGTAGTTTCGCCTAAACTGCCAATTAATCCCGGTATTGTTGAGGTGAAAACAAAACTGAAATCGAAACTGGGGAGGATGATTCTTGCTAACTCAATAACGCTTACACCGGGAACTTTTACCGTGGAAATTATTGATGACCGCATTTTTATCCACTGGATTGATGTGAAAAGTGAAAATATTGAAGAAGATACAAATTTGATTGTACGCAAGTTTGAAAAATACCTGGAGGTAATTTATGGTTAATATAATCTTACAAATAGCTGGCGGAATAATGCTTGTTGCCATTATTTTGTCATTATACCGGTTTTTTAAAGCCGGTTCATTGGTAGACAGGGTAATTGCTTTCGACGTAATGACCATTATTTCTATTTCGTTAATTGCTCTGATAACCCATTTCTCGGGACGGATAATTTATATCGATGTTGCCCTGATTTACGGGTTACTGAGTTTTCTTGGGATAATAATTATTGCACGATACCTCGAAAAAAGTTTATAAGTATGGATATTTTAGAAATTATAGGTGCATTTATAACCTTAATCGGGTCAATCTTTTTGTTGCTTGGCAGCCTTGGCCTGGTTCGTATGCCCGATTCTTTTACACGTATTCAGGCAGGAACAAAAGCCTCAACACTGGGAACGCTTTTATCGCTGCTCGGTATCGGGATTATCTATCTCGATATGGCAGGAAAAATATTTCTTCTGATAGTCTTCATATTAATTACCAACCCTGTTTCGTCGCACATGCTGGCACGGGCAGCACATTACATTGGCGTTAAAAAAGCTGACGTTACTGTGGTTGATAAGCTGGAAGCTCTAAGAACAGAAGAACAGGATAACAAAACTGAAAAACCAGAAAGCAAATGAACCTGATTATAATTATTGTATTAGGCCTGATTATGCTGGTTATGGCAGTAACTGCAATCATTCATAAAAAACTGAGTGTTGCAATAATTGCTACCGGCGTGGTAAGTTTAATGGCATCGGTAATGTACCTGTTAATGGCAGCCCCCGATGTTGCCATGACAGAAGCAGCTATTGGTAGCGGACTTTCTACCATCATCTTTTTTTATGTGTTGAATAAAATTCGCAAAGCAAAATGATTCGTAACTTTTTTGTATTAGTATTACTGGCCGGGCTGGCAGCAGTTTTTGTTAGCCTGTTCTGGAATTTCGGGGAAAGCGAAAGCCTTACCCCGCTGGCAACACATTATGCCAATAATGGTGCCGAAGAAGTTGGTGCGCCCAACCTGGTAACATCGGTTGTTGTAACCTACAGGGGGCTCGATACTCTTGGCGAAGTTACAATCCTGTTTTTGGTTGCAGCCATTGTTAGTTTTTTCCTGAAAAGGGAGAAAACCGAAAAAGAGCAGGCACCACAACGCGAAACAAGCGAAATTATCCTCACCGCTTCACGATTGCTGGTACCTATTGTAATGGTACTTGGTATATATATATTTATTAACGGGCATTTAACCCCGGGAGGTGGTTTCCAGGGAGGTGCAGTTATTGCAACATCGTTTGTGCTGATGCTGATGGCAAATCCCCGCTTTGAAGTTAACCATCGCATAATTGCAACCGTTGAATCGATTTCCGGGATAGCATTTGTTTTTATCGGGGTGCTGGGTATTTTACTGGCTGGTGGTTTCCTCGACAACAAAATATTGCCACTCGGTAATTTTGGTGATATACTAAGTGCAGGAGCAATTCCTGTAATATATTCTTTTGTAGGATTAAAAGTAGGTTCCGAACTCTCCAATATCCTGTCGAATTTCCAGGGTGTTCAAAAGGAGGAATTGTAAATTTTAAAAATGTAATCAATGGAAATTATCGCATTAATAATTGGTTTTGCATTAATTCTGATTGGATTGTACGGCATCCTTTCAAATAAAAATATCATTAAAATAATAGTTGGCTTTTCGTTGTTCGATACAGGGCTGCACGTGTTGATTGTAACTGTTGGGTATATAAAAGGCGGCACAGCCCCGATTCTCGACAAAGTTGTGGGCACATCGAATGCAGCTGGTAAAATTGTTGACCCTGTTCCGCAGGCACTGGTCTTAACGGCTATTGTTATCGGGTTGGGTGTTACAGCTCTTATGCTGGCTTATGCCTTAAAACTGTACCAGGCAAAAAAGTCGCTCGATATTAGTGATTTTAAAGAACTGAAATGGTAAACATATTAAGCACTTTGACAATGAATATGATTTCTCCGATATATATTGTAGCTGTTTCGCTCGGAATAGCATTCTTTATGGGTTTGCTGGGGAACAAAGCGCAACGCTCTTCCTGGCTTCTTTTAATAGCAGCCCTTCTTTTTAATACGGTTGTTTCGTTTCAGTGGGTTTACGCACTTGCAAACGATCTGGCACAGGCACAACAAGTGTTTACAGCCGGATTTAAACCACCGTTTTCTATCAACTTGTTAATGGGATTAAACGAGTCGGTGATTACCGGAATGGTTAACCTGGTTGGTTTGCTGGGAGCAATTTATATGGCCTCTCCGCTTAAGAAGAACGGAACCGGAAGCCAGGTGGTTTTTCTCGTACTTTTTATGAGTTTAAACGTGATTGTACTGTCGCGCGACCTGTTTAACATTTTTGTTTTTCTTGAAGTTGGAAGCATTGCCGTAGCCGGTCTCGTTATTCTCCAGAATGGAGTAAAAGCAGTTTCGGCAGGTTTTAAATACATGTTGGCAACCGGAATTATTGCCGGAATCCTTTTAATTGGTATTATTTTTATTTACCGTTTTACCGGCTCATTGAACCTAGACGATATTCTTCAAAATAACCCGGTTCTCAAACAAGGGGCACTTATTTCTTCTTTTCTGATTTTAATTGCCATTATCCTCGAATTAAAACCTTTCCCTGCCAACGGTTGGGCACTCGATGTTTACGAGGCAGCACATCCGGGATTATCGGCCATGTTATCTTCTGCAATAGGAACGGCAAATCTTTACGTGTTATATAAATTTACCGGTTTGGCCGGCGATACCATGTTGTATTATTTAAGCCTGATTGGTTTAATTACTTTTGTAGGCTCTAATTTGTTAGGTATAAATCAGACCAAAGCAAGGCGTTTACTCGGTTATTCATCGGTTGGACAAATCGGATTGCTTGTTGCAATTATCGGTTTGGTTCCTCATTCAAACAGTAACCTTAAGCTTATTTTCTTCGGAATCCTTGTCAGCCACTATTTTGCAAAGGCTGGTTTATTCTGGATTTCAGGAATTATTAAAGCTGAAAATATTAAAGAGTGGTCGGCGTTGCGTAAAAAGCCGGTTTTACTTTTCATGTTCATTACATTTGTGTTGGCACTGCTCGGGTTCCCTCCATTCCCTTCATTTTGGGGAAAATGGCAGTTGGTAATGGATCTGTCGCAACAAGGGCAGTTTGCAGCGGTTATTGCCATTCTGGTTGGTTCGTTTTTCGAAGTTGTTTATTTAATGCGCTGGGTTGGCTATTCTATTAAGTTAGAGGCTGGTACATTACCAGAAATTAAACTTACAAAATACATTCCTGTAATTCTTTTCGGATTAGGTGTTTATGCTACAGGATATTTTGTGTCGCAAAATGTAAGCTTTGGAGAAACAATTAATTACCTGCCATTGCTGGTAGTTGCGGTTCTTTTAATTATTGATTTTATTCCTGCTTATATCAAAAATACTTTATCGATACTTGCTACCGGCTGGATGGCCTATTTGCTTATTCCGGGGCAGGAAACTTTAAAACTTATTTTTACCATCATTTTTCTTGTTGGTGGTATTTTAACTCTTATTCCCGGGTTTCAGGTTAAAGGTAAACGTACAGGATTTTATCCGTCGGCAATGTTAATGTTTGGCGGTTTGGCTCTTTTAATTGAAGCCGAAAATCTGTTACAGTTTTTCTTTGCATGGGAGCTGATGACACTCGGTTCTTACTTCCTTATTATCCGGGGTAAAAAATCGATGCCACACGCCTTGAGCTACATTTTATTCTCGGTTGGCGGCGCTTACCTTATCCTCATGGGATTTGGAATGGTTTCTGTGGGCAACAGCGGACTTAGTTTAAGTTTGCTCTCGAATATAAATATTTACCCGGTATTGACAGTTGCATTACTTGCCATTGGTTTTATGACCAAAACCGCGTCGCTTGGCCTGCACATTTGGTTGCCTGGAGCACACGGTGAAGCCGAGTCGGATGTTTCGCCAATGGTATCAGCTATTCTGCTAAAAGCCGGAGTTTTCGGATTAATTATTTTAATGATGGCTGCCGGTGGCGAACAAAACAGTTATTCAGGATTATTTTACGTATTGGGTTGGATTGGAGCTTTAACAGCGCTTGTTGGTAACCTCGGCGCAGTATTCCAGGAAGATGCAAAACGCCTTTTGGCCTATTCAAGTATAGGGCAACTGGGGTACATCCTGTTTGCTTTCTCAATAATGACCCACATGGGGTGGTTAACAGGCTTAACTTATACCATTAACCACTTTATGTTTAAGGCCATACTCTTCCTTGCTCTTGGAGGAATAGTTGTAAAACTTGGTACACACAACATGTACGAAATGGGTGGGCTTATTAAAAAAATGCCATTGTCATTCATTTCAGTATTGATAGGTATTATTACGCTGGCAGGTATTCCACCATTATCAGGTTTTGCCGGAAAATGGTTGTTTTATAATGCAGTAATTATGAAAGGCTGGTATTTCCAGGGGGCAGTTGTGTTTTTTGCAGGTACCATAGCATTTCTGTACCTGTTTAAACTTATTTATTCCGTTTTCCTGGGCCAGCTAAAAGATAACCACCGAAATGTAAAAGAATTATCGGTTTGGTATTTATTACCTCAGTATATTCTGATAATTGGTATCATGATTTTCTCTTATAAACCTGCGTTAGTTCTGCAACCAATTGCAGAAGCAATCTCTACAGCGTTCCCTTCAGGGCAACTTACCTGGGAAGGTGCAACTGCTGTAAGTAAACTCGGTTACTGGAATGCCACTACAATATTTATTGTGGTTGGGATTACATTCCTGGTTATTTTGGTTTGGTTGTTAGTTATGAGCCGTAAAGCACAAAAGGTGAAGCAATTTAATATTGTTTATGCCGGTGAACGTCCCGAGCGTCCTGAGTTGACCCACGTTTCGCATAATATTTATGCCGGGTACAATAAGGCGTTAGGTTTTCTGGTTGCTCCCGGAATTACACGGTTTTGGAACAATGTTACAAACCTGGTTGAGTCAACAGGTAATTTTGTTCGCCGTGTTTACAGTGGTAACGGTCAAAGTTATGCCATTCACCTTGTTACATATATTGTTATTGTTTTTATCATTTATTTAACTGCAATTTAAATGGAATTTACTGTTAGTAAAATACTCTGGACTTTATTGGGCCTGTTTATTGTTTTAAACTGGGGCCTGATTATGGGCGGAACAATGCGTAAAATTGGTGCACGTGTAGCCAAACGGCATGGAATTCCGTTGTATCAGCCATACATCGATTTAATTAAGAATTACGCAATCCGTTCGCAAATTACCCACGGTATAATGTTTTATCTGGGGCCGGTATTCCGTCTGGTAGGAGGTGTCGGGATTTTTCTTTTCCTCCCCATGGTTTTCGGTTCTGATCACTGGTCAAACTTTTCATTTTCAGGCGATTTAATTTTAGTCCTCTATTTCCAGTTTTTTGGTATGCTGGGAATGGCACTCGGTGCAGGAGAAGGAGGACATCCTTATTCTGCAATCGGTATCAGCCGCGGTTTGTCGCAGTTTACAACCGTAGAAATTCCAATGACACTGGCTGTTATATCTATTGCAGTTCAGTATAATACGCTGTCGGTAGCTGATATTGTAGCTGCTCAACAAGGAGGGATTGCAAACTGGACGATGGTTACCAATCCGTTTGCAACAGCTGCTGCCATGTTATCGGCATTGGGAGCTTTTATGCACTCACCGTTTAACCTGGTAAAAGCACCTAACGAAATTCCAATTGGACCGCCAACCGAGTATCATTCTACTTTCCTTGGCGTTCTGCGTACTAATGCTGCAATTCTGCACGTGGCAGAAGCTGCATTGTTTATGAACCTGCTTTTTGGTGGCGCTACCAACTGGTTCGAATTTATCCTGAAAACCTTCCTGATTTATTTCTGGAGCGTTTTCGTGGGTGTTGTTTTCCCGAGGTTCCGTATCGAACAGTCTGTCAGGTGGTTTATAAAAATACCTCTCATACTTGGAATCATCGCAATCATAGTAATATTATAAGAATTATTCTTTTTTAAAATGAAAGAGACAAACGAAGATAAATTCCTTCACGAAGAAAATAAAAAACGTGAGGTTATTGCACCCGACGGGAGCATTATTCAGGTTGATCCAATGCAGGATTATTTCTGCGATGAAAGACCAAAGATACATGCACCGAAAAATAAGGTTGTAGAGAAATTTCTAAACTGGGCTCGGGCAGAATCTATCTGGGTGCTCGGGTTTGGTACCGGTTGCGGAAGTATTGAAATTCCACCGCTTGTTACACCACGTTTCGATGCTTATCGTTATGGGGTTCAAATGCGTCCAACTCCTCGTCAGTCGAATGCGTTTATTATTTCGGGTTACCTGTCGGTAAAAACATTGAAAAGGGTAATTCGCAGTTACGAGCAAATGCAAAATCCGAAGTACATTATCGCCCTTGGAAGTTGTACTATTAACGGCGGAATGTATTGGGACAGCTACAATACCATAAACAGGTTAGACCACTATTTACCGGTTGACGTTTACATTGCCGGTTGTATGCCAAGGCCTGAAGCTCTGCTTGCCGGTTTTAACAAACTGAAAGAATTGATTAAAGACGGCCGTGCTGAAAAAGCAAACGAATATGTTGAGAATTTCGATTGGTACAAAGCCAATCAGAAAAAGATAATTAAGGACTGGAATATGCCCGATTATAACTGGTAGAAAATGAAGAAGTTTATAAAAGATTTAGGATATAAATTCAACATTTCTGAGATTGAATACCAAAGGAAGAATCTGACTTTCTTAACCATCGATAAAGGAAGTGTTGTACAGTTGCTGGCCTACCTTCGCGATTATGAAGGATTTAGTCATTTTGTACTGATGACAGCCGTTGACTGGATGGAAGACGGACTATTTCAAATTACATACATTCTGAATAATCCTGAAAGAAGATTTGATGTTGGTATCCGTACTAAAATACTACGCGAGAATGCGGAAATGACCACAGTGCATCATTTGTGGAACCAGGTGGCTACGTACCAGCGCGAATTAAAAGAGATGTTTGGTATTAATTTCCCCGGAAGCCCTGGAGTTGACGAATCGTTTCTTTTGGAAGGCTGGGACAGCATCCCGCCAATGCGACGCGATTTCGACACAAAGAAATATGCCGAAGAAACGTATTTCCCACGTCCGGGAAGAGAGACGAATGACCCGAGTGAGTATATGAAACAAAAATTGTATCCCAATGAGTAAACAACATTGGCTAAATATAAATGGCGACCGAAGTAACTATCCCGAGGCAGGACCCGACGGGAAGCTGATAGTGGATAAAGAGTCGCATAAGTATGTAAAAGTTTGGCAGGGGCCAAACCACCCCGGGGTAACCGGTAATATGTCGGTTGAACTTACGGTAAGTGGCGACGAAATTGTTGAGGCTAAAACGCACGTGGGGTATCTGCACCGTGGTTTCGAGAAACTTTTCGAACGCAGAAGGTATATCCAGGTTTTTCCGACCTGCATCAGGCTTTGTGTGGCCGAACCCGATTATAACGAGTATAATTTGGCTGCCAGTGTTGAAGAACTTGGCGGAATTGAAGTTCCTGAGACAGCACAGTGGTTACGTACCCTGGTTCTTGAGATGGCAAGGTTACAGTCGTTGTTAAGGGTTGTTCCCGGACAAGCTGGTACCACCGGACTTGGAATTGGCGCCCAATGGGGTGTTTACCTGCGCGACCTGATTCTCGACCGCTTCGAAGAACTTACCGGCGGACGTGTTTACCACATGTACATTATCCCGGGTGGGGTAAGAGGATTGCTTCCTGATGGATTTAAACAACGCATGGAAGAGAACCTGAAAAAGATTGACGAATTTATTGTTGACATAGATAACCTTCAGTTCAGTAATGCTGTATTTAAAAAGCGTACCGTTGGAGTTGGCTATCTCGATCCGGCGTGGGTAGACAGCTACGGAGTGGTTGGCCCCAATGCCCGTGCGGCAGGCTTTAAACGCGATGTACGAAAAGATTATCCTTACCTGAAATACGAGGAGCTGGATTTCGACCCGAAAACAGCCACAGAATCAGATATCTATACACGTTCGCGTATTCGCTGGCACGACCTGAAAATGACGGTTGACCTTATTCGTCAGATTATGGCTAAAATGCCGGACAGAGGCGAAATAAGGGCAGAAACGCCAAATGTGTTGCACTGGAAATTACCAAAAGGAGAAACCTACGTACGCTCTGAATCATCAAGGGGTGAATACGGTTTTTACACTGTATCAGATGGTTCTGCTTATCCGCGAAGAATTAATCTGAGGGGACCGAGTTACACCCATGCTGTCTCGCTGCTTGAAAGAATGTTGATTGGTGCAAATATTGCCGATGTGGCAAATATTATGGTTTCGTTACAAACCTGTCCGCCAGAAATTGAACGTTAATTTTTTATTTTAGATTTTATGAGTTCTATCAAAGATATATTAACACCATTTACCGCTTGGAAAAATGTTTTTAAGGAGCCCGTTTCTATTAAGGATCCAATTAACGATCGTCCTGGAGCACCACGCTACAGGGGGTTTCATAAAAACGATATAAATACCTGCATCGGTTGCGGAACATGCGAGGATATTTGTGAGAACGAAGCAATAGACATGGTAGCCATTGCTAACTTCGAACCAAAAGACGGCGACAGCGGGTTACGCCCGAAAGTAGATTATGGCCGCTGCTGCTGGTGTGCCCTTTGCGTTGATGTTTGTACAACAGGTTCGTTAACCATGTCGAACGAATATACCTGGGTAGATACCGATGCTGACAATTTCCGTTTTATTCCGGGAGTTGACGAAAAAGCGTGGGATAAGAACGAATTGGGTTGGAAAAAACCCGAAGGAGAAGACTATCAATTCTACGGACTCAACCGTGTTAAAATGGAAGAACTTGAGCCTGAGTCCAGAGATAAATCTTTCATCGAAATTGTTCAGGGTTACTCAAAAGAGCAGGCTATGAAAGAGGCCGACCGTTGTGTGGAATGTGGAATATGTACTGCAACGTGTCCTGCTCACATGGGAATTCCGGAATATATTAAAGCAGTTCGTAACGACGATCTTGAAGAGGGATTACGCGTTTTATACGATACAAATCCACTACCCGAAATCTGCGGACGTATTTGTACCCATAAATGCGAAACCGTTTGTTCACTTGGGCATCGCGGTGAGGCACTTTCAATACGCTGGCTGAAGCGTTACATTGCCGACCAGAACCCATCAGAAAAATACAAGAAAATCCTTGAGACAGAATTTGTCGAACCCAATGGTAAAAAAGTTGCCATTATTGGGGCTGGCCCTGCCGGACTTTCGGCTGCTCATTATCTTGCTAAAATAGGGTACGCAATCGAGATATTCGAAAAATTGCCTGAAGCAGGAGGTATGATGAGATATGGTATTCCTGAATACCGGTTGCCTTACGACCAGATTGATAAAGACATCAATTATATTTTATCGCTTGGTGTTAAAATTCATTATAACGTAACAATCGGCGAAGATATCACCCTTGAAAAACTGGGTGAAGATTTCGATGCAGTGTTTGCCGGTACTGGCTTGCACATGGGAAGAAGTACACGTATTGAAGGGACAGACCACAAACATGTTTACCAGGCAATCGAGCTGTTGAGAAAGATTACTCTCGGTGAAGAAATTCATGTTGCCAAAAAAATTGTTGTAATTGGTGGTGGAAACGTTGCCATGGATATTACCCGTTCGCTGGCAAGGTTACAAAACCTGAAGTACGGCAAAGTACAAACAATCGCAACCAGCCTCGAAACCGAAGATAAAATGCCTGCCGACCGCGAAGAAGTTGTTGAAGCACGCGAAGAACTGGCAACAGTTAATCCGGGTTGGGCACCACAACGAATTGAGATGGATGATAAAGGAAATATCAAAGGTTTGCATGTGGTTCAGTGTTTGTCATTGTTCGACGAAACAGGTAACTTTAATCCACAGTGTAATCTGGATAATGCCGATTTCTTTGAAGCTGACATGGTAGTGGAATCAATTGGTCAGGGAATGGATCTGAGTTATATTTCAGAATCGGTTAAAGACAATCTGGAAATGGGGCCGCGCGGAAGGATTCGTGTAAACGAAGATTTCCAGACAAGCGTACCTTGGTTGTTTATGGGAGGTGACACAATCCAGGGACCTGATGTAATCCATGGCATTGCAAACGGGCATAAAGCTGCACTTGGTATTGACAAATTTTTGTTTGAAGAATAAAACTAAACTTATGGATATTTCGACAACTTACATGGGCTTAAAGCTCAAAAGCCCCATAATCGTTGGGAGTTCTTCACTATGTGAAGATATTGAAAATTCGATTGCATACGAAAAGGCAGGAGCTGGAGCTATTGTTTTAAAATCGTTGTTCGAAGAACAAATTCTGCACGATGTCGATGAACAACGGCTCAATAATATGTATGGGGCATTCGATTCACAGGAGCATTATGCTATGTATTACAGCAAAAAGCATAATATCGACCAGTATGTCCGTTTGATTAAACAGCATAAGGAAAAACTTGATATTCCGGTTATTGCCAGTATTAACTGTGTTTCGGCAGATGAGTGGATTTCATATGCCAAACTTATAGAAGAAGCCGGCGCTGATGCTTTGGAGGTTAATTTATTCCTGTTGCCAGCCGATGTCGAAATTACAGGTAGACAAAAAGAAGAAAACTATTTCCATATAATCGATAAAATTAATGAAGCGGTAACAATTCCTTTTTCATTAAAAATCAGCTATTATTTCTCTGGCCTTGCTAACTTTATTTACCGGGTTTCTCAAACCAAAGCCAAATCGGTAGTGTTGTTCAACAAGTTTTACAGCCCCGATGTTGATATTGAAACAGAAAAAGTTGTTTCAGGTAACGTGTTAAGCTGTAAAGATCTGAATACGATGACACTTCGCTGGATTGGTATTCTGTACGATAAGGTTGATATTGAGTTTACTGCATCGCGTGGTATTTTCGATGGCGAGCAGGTAATTAAAAACCTGTTGGTTGGTGCTCAGGTAACTCAGATTGTTTCGGCAATTTATAAAGATGGCCCTGAGGTTATTGAGTCGATGACAAATAAAATTAAAGACTGGATGTTCAGGCATAATTACAGTACAATTGAAGAATTCAGGGGAAAAGCTGCTCAGAAGAACATTAAAAAACCGATGCTTTACGAACGTACACAGTTTATGCGCTACTTCTCAGATGCTAAGTACAAATAGATATGACTTTATATAACAATCTAATAAACCCGGTATTTTTTGTGCCGGGTTTTTTTATGCCTATTTTTACAACCTGAAAAATTGAAATAACATGTCAAAAATACTGGTAATCGACGACGAAAGAAGCATCAGAAACACCCTCAAGGATATTCTGGAATACGAAAAATATGAAGTTGATTTGGCAGAAGACGGTAACAAGGGAATTGAAAAAGTCAGGAATGCTGAATATGACATAGTTCTTTGCGATATTAAAATGCCTGGACTGGATGGGATTGAGGTTTTGGAGCGATTGAATGTTCTTGCCCCTGACACCCCCGTGGTTATGATTTCGGGGCACGGGAACATCGATACAGCTGTTGATTCAATTAAAAAAGGAGCATTCGATTATATCGAGAAGCCACTGGATTTAAACAGGCTACTGATTACCATCAGAAATGCAATGGATAAATCGACTCTGGTTACCGAAACGAAAATCCTGAAAAAGAAAGTCAATAAGAAATTTGAAATAGTTGGTGAATCGAAAGCGATTACCGAAATTATTGAAATGGCCGACCGGGTGGCGCCAACCGATGCAAGGATTTTAATAACCGGGGCTAATGGAAGCGGGAAAGAGTTGGTGGCACGCCGTGTTCACGACCAAAGTAACCGGGCATCTGGGCCTTTTGTTGAAGTGAACTGCGCAGCCATACCTTCAGAATTGATTGAAAGTGAGTTATTCGGGCACGAGAAAGGTGCTTTTACCTCGGCAGTAAAACAACGCAAAGGAAAATTTGAGCAGGCAAACGGCGGAACACTTTTTCTGGATGAAATTGGCGATATGAGCCTTTCGGCACAAGCGAAAGTGTTACGTGCATTGCAGGAAAATGTAATTTCCAGGGTAGGGGGCGACAAACATATTAAAGTAGATGTGCGGGTTGTTACAGCTACCAATAAAAACTTGTCGGAAGAGATTGCTGAAAACAAGTTCAGGGAAGATCTGTACCATCGATTAAGTGTGATATTAATTCATGTTCCGACTTTAAACGAGAGGCTCGACGATATACCACTTTTGGCCAATCATTTTACTAAACAAATATGTAACGAATACGGTATGCCGCAAAAATCAATCACTGATAAAGCGATTTCTGAGTTACAAAAAATTAACTGGACAGGAAACATCCGCGAATTCAGAAATGTAATTGAAAGGTTGATTATACTTTGCGACAAGGAAATTGGCGATGCCGATGTTTTAAAATTTGCCGCACCTTTGAATTAATTTTATCTACTGTATCACAAACATCTTTACCCCTTTTTTGTTAACAATGATAAGTGTTCTTTAAGAGAACATTTCATTACGTGTATTAAAAGAGTTTAGCCTCTGGTTTTGGAAGTCAATTTGTCATGGCGTATTATTAATCTTTCCCTCGGGAAAAAATTTCTTCCGTTTCCAGGGGCTTTTACTAACTAAAATTTAATCTTGAAAAGGTAAAAGATCAGGTTTAATAAGATGTAAGTAATAATTATTAGCGCTAGCCCGTAAACATTAAGAAACACTAAAAGTAAAACAGACAGGGTAATAAAAAAGTAACGATACCAGTTTTCTACCAACCTGAGATTCTTCATTTTAAATGAAAACATGGGCAGATTAATCACCATCATTCCTGCCATAAAAATGCCCAGGATTAGCAGGTTTTTTGTTGAATAGATGTGCTGAAAATAATCCTGATATTTTGGAAATTCGAGCATTAATCCCAGCGATGCCCAGAAAATTCCATTGGCAGGTATGGGTAGTCCTCTGAAAAAATTATCGTCTCCCTGGTTTGCATTAAACCGTGCCAGTCGTATGGCCCCAAAAACCGGAATAAGAAATGCTGTAAACAGAATCAGCCATTCGTACCACTGTCCGCTGATTTCGTAAATGGGCAGATTTTTATCGTAAATCGAAAATTCGAGCAAGGTAAAAAGAATAGCTCCTGGTGCAACGCCAAAAGAAACGACATCAGCAAGCGAATCAAGCTGTTTACCCGTTTCTGAAAAAGCATTTAATGCGCGGGCAGATAATCCGTCTAAAAAGTCGAAAAGTGCGGCAATACATATAAAAATACCTGCCCAAATCAGGTGCCCGTCAATGGCAAAAATTGTTGCCAAAAATCCTGAGACAAGGTTTAACGAGGTAATAAAATTTGGTATCTGTTTGATGATGGCCTTCATTTAAATTGTTGCAATAACGGTTTTTCCACCAATTGATTTTTGGTGCAATTTAACATTTATTTTAGCATCGAGCGGCAGGAACAGGTCTACCCGCGAACCAAACCTGATAAAACCATATTCATTGCCCTGTTCAATTTTTTCTCCCGGGGTTACGTAAGTACAAATCCGGCGGGCTACAGTTCCTGCAATTTGGCGGGAGAGAACTTCTGTGCCATTGTTTGTTTTAAAAGCTGTAGAGCATCGTTCATTCAGTTCCGACGATTTTTCAACAAAGGCCGGGTAATAAGCTCCTCTTTTATGATGTAAATAAGTTATCTCGCCTGATATTGGTGCTCGGTTTTGATGTACATTAAGCGGCGACATAAAAATAGAAACCTGTATTCGTTTGTCTTTGAAATATTCGTTTTCCTCAACCTCCAGAATCTCAACAATGCTTCCATCCGCAGGCGATAAAATGTGATTTTTGTTTCTCTCGACATCTCTGTCTGGCACCCTAAAAAAATAAACTATCAGCGCAGCAAGAACCAGCGATGCAGCCATCAGAAAATAAAAAATGAGGTAGTTTTTCAGAGAAATATAGATAATAGCATCGAGAACAGCCAAAAAGAAAAAGGCTATTGGGATTATTAATTTTCCTTCTTTATGTATTGTCATAACTTAAATATTTCCTGAGAATATTAACCAGATAAAAATAGCGGGAATGGCAAAAAGCAGGCTATCGAAACGGTCGAGGAACCCGCCGTGCCCGGGCATAATATTACCTGAATCTTTAACCCCGGTTTCCCGTTTTATTTTCGATTCGAAAAAGTCGCCAAGTGTGCCGAATATTACTGTTAACAGCGCAATTACAATCCAGCTTACCATGCTGAGAGCCTGAAACAGCACTGCATTTACAATTCCCATAATAACAGCAAAAACAGCTCCGGCAATCAATCCCTCCCATGATTTTCCGGGTGAAATTTTTTCGTAGATTTTGTGTTTTCCAAAAGCAGAACCGGCCAGGTAAGCCACCGAATCGTACACCCAGATTATAAAAAATATCCCAACCAGAATCCAGGGATAAAATTTATTTTGCCCTTCAACTGAAGAATGTACGATAAAGTTGATTAAACTAAATGGCATTGCCACATAAACAAAACCGAGGAGGGTTATGCTGTTGTTCCTTAAAATTTTATCGTTGCTGCTAAATAGCTCGTTCAGAAACAGAAAAATAATAACAGGAATAAATGCAAAGCCGAATTGACGTGGCAAAAAGCCTGTAGCCACCCCAAATTCTGTTAAAAATAAAAGTACACCAGAAATAGTGCCTGCCCATTTTGCTGGCTTAAGGCCAGCTTTTTCAACCAGCGAATAAAATTCGAATTGGGTAAAAAACAAAAGGGCTGCAAATAAAACTGCAAACACAAAGGGATGAAGAATTGTGCCTCCTAGCATGACTAAAATAAAAATTATCCCGGTGACGGAACGTTTTAATAAATCGCTCACTTTTTTAACTTTTTAAGTATTTCGATGGCTTTGGTTTTATCTTTCTCGTCAACGAAAATCCGAAATTCGCCACTGGTAATGAATAACCGGTCGTGTTGATTTAATACAACTGCCTTTATACCTGCGTTTTCCAGCAACTCTCTTGCTATTTCAGCTTTATAATCCGATGCAGTCATGTAAACTTCTTTCCAGCCTTCTTCCATGGCGTAAAGGTAAAAAATAAAACTCCTGTAAATCTTAATAAATTAGAGAATTAACTTGTTTTTCTAACTTGTGATTGTTCAAAATTTTTTACTTATCCTTGATAATCAGTAAATAAACACGTGCAGTTCTCTTGGTCCGTGTGCCCCCAATATCAGTGTTTTTTCAATATCGGCTGTGCGGCTCGGCCCGGTTATTAAAGTAATTTGCGATGGCAGGTTTTCGGTGTATTTATTTTGAATGCCAGAATAGGCTGCTTCGAGGTAATCAACTACTTGTTTTTTTTGTGCAATTACAATATGAATAGGCGGGTAAACAAACAGTTGCCGCCCACCTTTTTGTGCTGAACTAACCATTATCGAACCTGTATGGGCAATCAAAAACTCGCAGGAGGTTATGCCAACTTCGATGGTTTCCGGGAGATCAGGACATTCTGAAAAACGGATGTTTTGTTCTGACAAATGTTTCTGAAGCTCAGGTTCTTTGCAACAAATATTTTCCGGGCGATAACCGGAAAGAAATTTCTGCATCTTTTCGGTTAGCTCTTTTTTTGAATTAAACAAATAAACACTCCCGTTTACCGTTTCCAGGTTTTCTTTGAAAGCGAGTTCCAAAGGTTTTTTGATGGAGTGGTAAACGGGAGCATCAAAGTCGGGCTTTTCCGGCTCGGGATGAACGGCTTTTTTTAGCTTGTTCAATATTTCTTCCCTAGCTGTTCCCATCTATTTTATGTCCGATTCTTTTTCTTTTTCATTTTTTTTCACCCCAGGCTTTGTCTTCTTCTCAGCCTCTTTGGGTTTAGATGAGTCTTCATTGCTGTCCGCTAACTGCGACTGCAAACTTTCTTCCTCAGTCTTCGTTTTTTCGTCGTTACCATTATCCGGGATTACATGTTTTGTATCCCACGGACGTTTCCCAAAAATATTTTCCAAATCTTCACTGAAAATAACTTCTCTTTCCAGAAGCAAAGTAGCTAGTTTAGTATGTCCTTCAGCATTATCTTTTAATATTTTTTTGGCGCGGTCGTACTGAGCATCAATTAATAGCTTAACCTCTTCGTCGATTAACTCCGCTGTTTTTTCGCTGTATGGTTTTGTAAAAGAGTAATCCGACTGGCCAGTTGAATCGTAGTAACTTACGTTCCCAACTTTTTCACTCATTCCGAAGATACTAACCATTGCATAAGCCTGTTTGGTAATTTTTTCCAGGTCGTTTTGAGCCCCTGACGAAATTTTTCCAAAAATAATTTCTTCAGCAGCACGACCTCCAAGTGCGGATGCCATTTCGTCGAGCAGTTGCTCTTTTGTAGTTATCGAACGTTCTTCGGGAAGGTACCATGCTGCACCAAGTGCTTTTCCACGCGGGACGATTGTAACTTTTACCAATGGGTGTGCATATTCGAGCAACCAGCTTATGGTGGCATGACCGGCCTCGTGGAATGCAATGGTTTTTTTCTCCTGCTGCGAAATAATTTTATTTTTCTTTTCCAGCCCTCCAATAATCCGGTCAACTGCATCGAGGAAATCTTGTTTTGTAACTGCATCACGTTCTTTACGGGCAGCAATCAACGCAGACTCGTTACATACATTTGCAATATCAGCACCCGAAAATCCCGGAGTTTGTTTTGCCAAGAAATCAACTTTAACCTCCTCGCTTAACTTCAACGGACGCAGGTGAACGTTAAAGATTTCGGCTCGTTCGTTCAGGTCGGGCAGTTCAACATGAATTTGCCTGTCGAAACGTCCGGCACGCATTAATGCACGGTCGAGAATATCGGCACGGTTAGTAGCTGCCAGAATAATTACTCCACTGTTGGTGTCGAAACCATCCATTTCGGTAAGTAACTGGTTCAGCGTGTTTTCGCGTTCGTCGTTCGAGCCCATGTTGGGATTTTTTCCCCTCGCACGACCAATGGCGTCAATCTCGTCGATAAATACAATACACGGAGCTTTTTCCTTGGCTTGTTTGAACAGGTCGCGAACACGCGATGCACCTACTCCTACAAACATTTCAACAAAATCGGATCCCGACATGGAGAAAAACGGAACGTTTGCCTCGCCTGCAACCGCTTTTGCAAGGAGGGTTTTCCCGGTTCCGGGAGGGCCGACAAGCAGCGCTCCTTTCGGAATTTTCCCACCCAGTTTGGTGTATTTTGCAGGGCTTTTAAGGAATTCTACAATCTCTTCAACTTCCTGTTTCGCCTCGGCAAGCCCGGCTACATCTTTAAAGTTAGTAGATACTTTTTGGTCTTTATCGAATACTTTGGCTTGCGATTTTCCAACGTTAAAAATACCTCCGGCACCTCCACCTGCACCACCCCTGCTCATTCGTCTGAAAATCCACCACCAAAGCAGGATGATTAATACAAACGGGCCAATGGACCATAAAACATCGCGCCCGAAGTTGTTTTCCTGATCAACGTTATAAATAATGTTTGAGTTTGATGTACCTTGAATCTCTTCAAGTTGTTTTTCAAAAGTTTCAATCGAGCCAATATTAAAAATAAAATGTGGTCCGTTAGCAGACGGTTTGTAAATCCCTCCGCTAAATTCCTGTTCATAATTTTTATAAGACTCTTTTTTCAGCGTTACATAAACTTTTGCCGGATCTGTATTTGTGATTAACCTTAACTCTTCAACATCGTTATTGGCAATCAATTCCGATTTAACCCTGATCCAGTTTGTTTCAATGGGCTTGTTGCTGGCACCGATATAATAATTTACTATCAGGAAAACCACAGCAACTATCCCGAAAATCCAATACGAGTTGAATTTTGGTGGTTTGCCATCGCCCTTTTTATTCGGGTTAAACCTGTCGAAAGGATTGTTCAGGTTATTTTGGTCTTTTTTATCGTTGTTGTTATTTTTGTTATCTGTCATTGTCGTGTTTTAATTCTCTTCTTCAATTTTTGTCATTTTTGCGTCTGCCCAAAGGCCTTCCAGGTTATAAAACTCTCTCGCTTCTTCCTGAAAAACATGAACCATAACATCGCCGTAATCGAGTAAAATCCAGATTGCATTCCGGTAACCATCCCTGTGCCAAATATCTTCACCAGTAATCTCTTTTACGGTGTCTTCAACCGAATGTGCAATTGAATCGACATGTGTAGAAGAGGTTCCGTGGCAAATAATAAATTGGCCACATTCTGTGTGGTTAATCGATTCTAAGTCAATGAGCGTTATTTCTTTCCCTTTTATTCTATCTATTCCCTCAAGAATTGCCTCTAATAGTTTATTTGTTTCTCCTGTTTTCTTCTTCATTCGTAATAATTGTACGTTACAAAGATAATCTTTTTGTCAATTAACCATTTTTTCGATTAATGGTTTACTTTTGATTGTGTTTTTATGAATTTTACTGACAAAAATATTATCGTACTGACCGAGATTGACAGTACCAACAACTATGCCAAGCAACTGATAAAGACAGGGCAGGAAGAAGGTACTGTCGTTTTGGCACAATACCAGAAAAAAGGCAGGGGCCAGCAGGGAAATTACTGGGAAAGTGAACCTGGTAAAAACTTTTTGATGAGTTTAATTCTGTATCCTGATTTTTTAAATGCAGGAGACCAGTTTTATCTTTCAAAAATTGTAAGCCTGGCTTTGGTTGAATTACTGGAAAATGAAGTAGAAGGTGTTTCAATAAAATGGCCGAACGATATTTATGTGGGAGAAAAGAAGATTGCAGGTATTTTAATCGAAAATTCAGTTACAGGAAACCAGCTCAGCTCATCAGTGGCAGGTATTGGCCTGAATCTGAACCAGAAAAATTTTAAATCAGATGCCCCTAATCCTGTGTCACTAAGGCAATTAACCGGTGAGAATTATGACGTGCAAATTGTAATGCACAGATTTTTGGAGTTATTTAATGAGTGGTACAAAATATTAAAATCAGGTAGCGTTCGTGAGATTAACGTTGCTTATTTTTCTAACCTGTTTAGGAAAACCTGGTGGAGTTGGTACAAAAAAGACGATGATAAATTTGAAGCCCGAATTGTTGGAGTAGGCGAATTTGGACAACTTCAACTGGAAGATAAGTCGGGGAAAATAAGTGAGTTTATGTTTAAAGAGGTAGAGTTTGTGCTTTGAGCTGGTGACTGAAGTTCACCTGCTCAATATTGATATTCACCAGCTGAACCATAAGTCAGCAGGAGAAGTTATTTACTGGTAAGGCAACTTCGACAAAGTATCTGCCAACTGATTAATTCCTTCCTCCAGCTTGTTTCCGGCCATCATTTTAATCATCATACTCATTTCGGCATGCAGTGTCAGGCGCATTTTTGTTTTGTACTGGTCAATCGGAAGCAGCTGAATCCAGAAGGTAAATTCTACCGGCAAACCTCCCGAGCTTTCCACTTTAACAGTTTGAAACGGTTCGCGGTTAACAATTTTAATTTCGGCAACACCCAGCCCGGTAATATTAAATTTACACTTGTCGCGGTCCGATTCAAAATCGGTAATTTTTACCTGTGGAACTTTTTCGGTAATTTTTTCAATTAATCCTGAATTGAGGTACGTAGAAAGATTTTTGAAATCAGACAGGTAATTAAATACCACTTGTTGGTTGTGGTCTATTGTTTTTACCTCGCTGACGTATTTGTTAACTCCCATGCTGTCCCTTTTAAAAAAAATCCCGCACTCGGGCGGGATGAGTTATTATTTGCTGCTTATTTTTATTTTCTCCAGTTTGCAGGATCTTCGCGCCACTCCATTAACGATTCAATCTGATCCTTTGAGATTTCACCCATCTTCAGCGAAAAATCGATTAAAATCTGGTATTGGCTTAATGAAGTTAATTCGATACCGGCTTTTTCGAAATTTTCTTTTGCAAGCGGAAAGTTGTAGGTAAAAATAGAAATCATGCCGATTACATCGCCACCAAAATTGCTTACCGCCTCGGCTGCTTTCAGGCTGCTTGTTCCGGTAGAAACCAAATCTTCGATTACCACAACCTTTTGATTTGGTTTTAAGTCGCCTTCAATCATATTCTCGAGGCCATGGCCTTTTGGTTTCGAACGAACATAAATAAACGGTAATCCTAATACTTCAGCCACCAGCACACCATGGGCAATTGCACCTGTTGCTACCCCTGCAATTACTTCTGCTTCAGGATATTTCTCTCTGACTATATCTACAAACCTGTCGCGAATATATTTTCGTGTTTCCGGATACGAAAGTATTTTCCGGTTGTCACAATAAATCGGTGATTTCCAGCCCGAGGCCCAGGTAAACGGATTGTCGGGTTGTACTTTTATCGTGTTTATTTCAAGTAATCTTTTTGTTACTTCAACTTGTTTAGATTCCATAATAATTGTGCAATTTTGTTCTAATGCAAAAGTATAAAGTTTTTTTTAATGAAAAACGGATTACCATTACCTCGCCCGGTATGATAACATTAAGTAACCCGATATTTAAATTTAATAAAGCATGTACGCCGGACGATATTATAAAATGGCTTGAATCTTTCATTTTAAACCATGAAAGAGACGTTATTCTTACACATCCCGAGCCGAAAACTTTTTTTAAATTATTCCATTCGGTTTTTATTAGAATTAATGCAGCCGGTGGAGTTGTACTCAGGGATAATAAATTGCTAATCATTTTTCGGAATGACAAGTGGGATCTGCCAAAAGGGAAAATAGACAAAGGCGAAACAGCAAGGCATGCAGCAATCAGGGAAGTGGAGGAGGAGTGTGGAATTACAGGCCATAAAATAGTAAAAGAATTGCCGCCAACATATCATATTTACCAATCGACTTATAAAGATTCGATGGGGCAATGGATTTTCAAAACAACACACTGGTACGAAATGGAATACAATGGTGAACAACCGGGAGTGCCTGAAACCAAAGAGGGGATAACTGAGGTACGCTGGTTCGAAAAAAATGACTTGAGTGAAGTTGAGGCTAACACCTTCGAAAACCTGAAGGAGATAATAAATCTCTACCGCGACTGATTATACCATTTTGCAGATACAGACATCAATCGGTATTCCGCTGTCTCATAAAAAGTTCGTTTCGCAAATAAGTTCCAAATTGTTGTTCGAATCCGTCTAGGGGTGCTTTGGTGTTGGTAAAAACAATTTTATGTTTTTCATCCAGAAGGAAACACTGGGGGAATGATTTTATTTTGTACTGTTCAGCGTATTTATTGTCTGTATCGGTCAGCTTTATAGCCGGAAGTTCGTTTTCTTTAAAGAAAGTGTTTATATCTTCCGTCTCCGTGTCTCTGAGAACCACATATATTTCCAGGTATTTCTGAAACATTTCGTCTATTTTCGAAAGGTATTTAAGGTGTTCGCGGCACACAATCATTTCAACATCGGCAAAAACAATGTATTTGAATTTGTCGCTGTTGCTGTTGGTGCATTTTGTCTGATCCTTTAAATCATTCAAACAGATTGGTGGTGCCGAATTGCCTTTTTGCAAAAAAGAAAACTTCTTGTCAATATTTTCGGATGCCTTTTTTATTAAACTATTAGAATTGTTTCTGAACAGATCGGCATTAACCATTTCTTTGATAACTGATTTTGGGAAATCGCCCGAGTAATATCCGTCGTGCAACATTTTTAATAAAACCAGTTCGGCCATTTTGCCCGAAACCTTATATTTTGTTTTTACAAAATTTAAAAGCCAGGGTAGGTTTTTACTGTTTACAGCTTTGTTTACCTCTCCTCCTTTTATCGATTTGGCCGTATAGCTGAGCTGGCCGCCAAACGTCTTGTCAAACAATTGCAAAAAAGCCGGATGCATCCAGAATTTCGAATTAATGCTGTTAAATATTTCTGAATACTGTTCGGGTTTCAACCTGAAAATATCTGCGTTAACCAACTTAATTTTTAGCTTTTTATGAAGGGCAAATGTTTCAGGGATAGTTTCAGGGAAATCCTTATTAATCAAAAAAATTAACGAATCGTAGGTTTCTTTTGATTGCTGAAAATAGAGTTGGTCGAAAAATTTGTCGGTCAACCGGCTAAGCGTATGGTCGAATCCTGAAATTTTATTGTTTAAATCAGTTTTGTTTTCTGTGGCAACCCAAAATGTAACCGGCGAGAAATAGGGATTCTTTTGGTCGGCAAATGATTTTTCCCGAAATGGAGGCAGTTTTAATTCAATTGTTTTGCCCGGTTCGACGAACAACATTCCCCGGTACAGCCCAAATTCGCTGAAAGAATATAATGTTGTGTTTTCGTCAATTTTCGAAGTGCATTTCCCATCGCTGTTAAATTCCAGTGTAAAAACCAGTTCTTTTTCGCTGGAAACAGGATCAGAATAAGTGTAAAAGTCAAGCTTTTTATTGGAATATTCAGCATTATTACATTTTATAGTTGTTGCAAAACCAAACAGGGGTAACAGTGATAAAAGGAGTATAATTTGAAATGTACGCATAAACCGGATTTAGGATTATTCGTCAATGGTAAATTCGCTCATGTTCAGTCCTTTTGGCAGAAACATGCTTGCATCGCCTCCATGAAATATAATGTCGCGTATAATGGTTGCATTTACCGGAGTATGTTCCGGAAGTGTCAAAAGAAATACCGACTCAATTTCGGGGTGCATTTTTTTATTAACCTGGGCAATGGCACGTTCATATTCAAAATCGGAAGATGTACGAATTCCTCTTAATATATATTTGGCTCCCACCTCTTTACAAAAATCAACCGTTAGCCCTTCGTGTATACGAACTTCAATCTTTTTTTCTTCCTTAAAAACCTGGTTAATCCATTTAAGCCGCTTTTCGATGGGAAAAAACGACTTTTTATTGGCGTTATAACCAATCATGATTACAATTTTGTCGAACATCGGTAGCGCCCTGCAAACAACAGATTCGTGACCGATTGTAAACGGGTCGAATGATCCCGGGAATATGGCTATTTTATCCATTTGTACTTTATTATGTCTTTCAAAAGTAGTTTTTAAAAAGCTTTTTCAAAAACGAAAAAACAAATTAGTTTATTGCTTTCGCCCGGTTTGAACTAACGAAAAGGATGTTACCCAAATCGTCATATCCTTCGCTGAGTTCTTCAATATTTGCAAGCGCTTCAGAAGTAAAGCCGATTAAAGTTAAATCGGCATCGACCGAATATTTTTTGATAACATTTTTGCGGTTGCCGGTTTCAAAAGGCACCATTGAAATGTTAGACGGGCTGATTGGCAACCGGCCTGCTTTAATAAGTTCCATCAGTTGTTTGCGTTTTTCTTCTATCGATTTTCCGGGGTAAAGGGCAAATATTTTTATGGTGCCTTTTTTCCAGTCGGGATGGCCTAAAATTATGTAACCAAGCAGAATCATCAGGTTGGCATTCATATAATCTTCCGGACTAATCCAGATATGAATTTCATTTTTGTAGCCAAAGCTTTTGTACGAAGTATTCAGGATACAAATATCGAATCCGGCCGACTCTACAATTCCGTAATTAGCCGTAATTTCTTTTAAATTACCCGGATCGGTTCTCGAAAACTCAAATAAAATAAGGTTATTGCCTTTTCCTGAAATGCCTGATAATTGTACCACCTGCGCAATTGCCGAGGTGTATGATGGTGAAATTATGGTATCGAGATAAACCCTGTTTTTGCTTCCTGCCGATAACAGGATAAGCCTGTCTAACACTTTTTTCGATTCTTTGGTTGTTTTTTCGTTTAACAGGCCTTTTATGAAATGAATGTACGTTCCAAACCCATATTTGTACGAAATCCATCGCATGATGTCGAAAGCCGATCTTCTTTTAAAAGTATCGTGCGAAATACAAACCCCAAACGGACGCCAGCTTTTATCTTTATCTCCATCGGCACGCTGCAGCATAATTTGTAACTGCCTGCTCAACTGGAATATTACCCCTCTGAAAAGCTTATTCAATCCCAGGTTCTCCTCGTTGTTAATCATAATTACGTAATAAATAATTGCCATAATTACTACTGAAACCGCAGCATAGGGTGCATTCATTTTAAACATTAACCAGAAAGATGCAAGGGCACCAACTAACGAAATATGCCAGTTTGAACGGAAAGTAGGACGGTATGCCGGATCGGCGGCAAAATGTTCTAAAAACGAGATTAAACAAATGGCACCGTAGGTTACCATAAAAAACATGGAGATTATTTGAGCCACGAAGTTTACATCGCCAACAATTACAAAAACGAATGCAATTATTATGGTTATCAGCGATCCGTTAACAGGTTCGTTATCTTTCTTTTTCCCTTTGGCAAACCACCTGTTTACCGATCGTTGCGGAAATATGTCGTCGAACCCGATTGCCTGCAAAGTACGCGGGGCAACCATTATTGAGCCCAGGGCCGAACTGAGTGATGCTGCAGCAAGCCCGATTGGTATGATTGGCCCCCAGATGGCAATTTTGCTCATAATCAGCTGGTCGCTAACCAAATCTTCAGGCGATGCCGAGATGGCAAATTTATAGGCAATTGCAACATAAACAAGCATTCCTACAACCGTTGCCCATAGTGTTCCCTGCGGAATTGATTTTTTAGGATCCTTCAGGTCGCCCGACAAGCCTAATCCGGCAGCCAGTCCCGTAAAGGCCGGGAATATAATGGTAAATACAAAAAAGAAATTCAGGTTGTTGGGAACCTTGGCCTGAAAATTAACTATTTCCGGTTTTATTGATGAGTCACCCATAAAAAACATGGCAATGGACGTAAGCAGAATAGCAACTACCACGTACAATGCCTTCATTCCTACATTGGCTCCTTTTGTTAAAATAAGAAGCGATAAAATGGCCATCGTGGGTATCGAAATCCACCTCCGGTCTGGAATGTAAAATCCATATTGAGCATAAATCCAGTCGATTACCGGCTCAAACGCTTCACCAAAAGCGATTACGTAAAAAGCAACACTAATGGCCTGTGACAGATACAGTGCAATGCCAATGGCACCACCAATATTAAGCCCGAACGAGCGACTGATAATGTAATAGGCACCGCCACCCTGTACGCGCTGGTTCGTTGCAATTTCGGCAACTGCAAAGGCTGTTGGAATAGTAACAATATGCCCTAAAACTATTATCCCGATTACTCCCAAAAAACCAACCTGGCCTACTGCCCAGCCAAAGCGAAGAAATAATATTGCTCCAAGAATTGTGGAAAGTGCCGTGAGAAAAACCGGCATAGTGCCAAAGGTAGCGTTGGTGTTTACCAGCGATTTTGCCATTCTTTATCTGTTTTTACAAACATAAAGGTTTTGATTTAAATCTGAAAAATCAAATCTTTTTCATTATTTACCTTTTAATTTGATTCGAAATAACAGTACAATCTATTTTAACTCTAAGTCTGTTTCTTCAATAATATAAATCGGACGTTTTTTTAGTTCATCGAAAACAAAACCTACATAAACTCCAATTATTCCCACTAAAAAGAACAATATTGAAAAGCTGAAACTGATAAAAAGCACGATTGTTGTGTATCCTGAAGGTGGAGTATTGCCAAATAAATAAACTATCAGGGTATAAACTGCCAAAACAATTGCCAGGAGGGCAAAAGCAAATCCAAAATAGATACCCAAAACCAGCGGTTTTTTCGAGAAAGAAACAACTGCATTTAATGTATGGATTAAAAGTTTGGTAAATGAGTATTTAGTTTGTCCGGCATTTCGGGAAGGCGCATCATATTCAATAACTGTTTTTTTAAATCCGATATTTTGAATAATTCCCCTGACAAACCTGTGCCTTTCCCTATAATTATTTCTGAGTAGGTTAATTATATTTTCGGATATCAGAAAAAAGTCGGAAACATTTCGTTTTATCTTAACCGTAGATATTTGATTAAAAAAAGCATAGAAAAACCTTATTAACAGACTGAGCATAAGAGAATTCTGCTTGTTTTTACGGCGCGACATCATTACAATATCATTTCCCCGGGAATATTGTTTAACCATTTCCGGGATTAAGCGTATTGGATGTTGAAGGTCTGCATCCAAACAAATTACGACATCGCCTTTGGCGTTGTCAATTCCGGCAAGCATTGCTGCTTCGTGGCCAAAATTTTTTGAGAAGGAAATATATCGGATGGTAAAATTAGCCAGCTTCCTGTCTGCTTTAAATTTATTTATTATCGCTAAACTATTATCGGTACTCCCGTCATTGACAAACAGAACCTCGCCGGATAATTTTTGCTTATCGAGCCAGATTAATTCTTCGAAAACCAGTGGAAGAGATTCCTCTTCGTTATAAACAGAGAATACAATTGAGTATTTTTGCCCGATATTCACGTTGTTGATTTATTTTATGTTCAAATATACTTTAATTTGCATAACAAAACAGGCCATCAGTTTTTATTATGACAGATAAAACCAAAGGGATTTTCCTTACCATATTATTAGCATCAATTATAGTTCTGGTCTTCTTCGGAGAGATTTTAAAAGAGCCCAATAACTACTATTTTTCTGCAGGGGGCGATGGCTTTAAGGCATACTACGGGGCCATTTATCACCTTGAATACGATACATCGGCAATGCGCATGAATGGTATGAATTACCCATATGGTGAAATGATTTTTTTTACAGGAAGTCAGCCGTTGGTGGTCAACACCGTAAAATTTATCAGTAAATATATTTTCGATATCAACGACCATATTGTCGGAATAATAAATGTCCTGATGATTTTGTCGGTTGTTGTTGCAGCCCTGTTTTTGTTTCTCATATTTTACGAGCTGAAAATCAACTGGTTGTTTGCATCCTTTGCAGCAATTGGAATTTGCATGCTTTCGCCACAAATCGAACGGTTTGGCGGACATTTTTCACTGTCGTGGCTTTTTTGGATCCCGGCAATGGTTTACCTGGTTATGCGATTCGATAAAAAACCTTCTTTTTTCATCGCAATAATTATGGGGATGGTTACTCTCCTTGCAGGTGCCATGCACATGTACTTTTTTGGGTTTTATCTGTTTATCATTGGATTATATTTTATTAGTGAGTTATTTGATAAAGAGAGGCAATACAGTATTTCGAAAGGATTTTTATTTTTCGTTATTCAATTCCTGTTGCCAGTAATAATTCTGCAAATAATTATCTCGGCCTACGATCCGGTTCCCGAACGGACAACCAATCCATACGGATTGTTAGAATACCGGGCACACCCTGTCGGAATCTTTTTCCCCGGAGGAAAACCGTACGCATTCGTACCCCAATTTTTGACAGTATTTAAGCATATTTCGTGGGAGTCGTTGGCATTTATTGGGGTTACAGCTCTTGCTGGTTTTTTGTTTGGTACAATCGTTTTTTTTAAGAAAGTAATATCTAAAAAGAATCCATTTAATGTAACCGATAATCATTTGCTGAATATCCTGTTTTGGTCGTCGTTTGCAGCCCTGTTATTTTCATTCGGTATCCCGTTTGTTTTCGGATTAGAAGGTTTGGCTGCAAAACTTGGCCCTTTAAAACAATTGCGGGCTTTAGCCAGATTTTCATGGTTCTTCTTTTATATGCTCAATATAGTTGTCTTCTACTCGGTTTATAAAAAGACCCGACTTTTTAAACTTAAATGGAAGATAGTTGCAGCAATGGCATTTGCCTTTTTATTTTTCGACGGGTACTGGAATATTAATTTGAAAAGCCGCAGAATTCATAATCAGATACCGGTTTTAGAAGACAAACAGAATACATATCCGGAAAATGACTGGATTTCTCACGTTAATCCTGACGATTACCAGGCAATATTACCAATTCCTTATTTTCATGTTGGGTCGGAAAATATTTGGATAGGGAGTAAAAACGGAACACAGGAACTTACAATGATTGCTTCTTTAAAAACAGGGTTGCCTACCCTGGGCGTTCTGTTAAGCAGGACTTCGATTGACCAGACATTTACAAATTATGCTTTGGTGACAGAACCAACAGAGCCTTTTTCTTTGCTAAACATACTCCCTGATAAAAGGCCTTTTTTACTCCTTTTTAATAAACAAAGT
>JBDLJS010000012.1:0-51183 GCA_039714235.1 Bacteroidota bacterium
TCCCAAAATCGAGGAGATATACTTCGCACATAAAATCCAGGTTGGCTAATTGCCTTGCCACAGCCAGTGCATCGCCACCGTTGTTCCCGGGACCGGCAAAAAACACCATTTTCTGCTCTGTTGAAAACTGTTGCACCAGCCAGTTGCTCATTTGCAAAGCTGCCCGCTCCATTAAATCAATATCGACAATGGGTTCGTGCTCAATTGTGTATTTGTCAATTTCAGCTATCTTTTTTGTGGTGAATAGTTTCATTTATCAGATGTTAAGTTTTTTAATAGACGCAACCATTTTGTTCAATTTGCATCTTATTGAAAACCCATTTTACAATGAATTTTATTACCAATAAAATTAAAGAAATTTTAGTTATTTCATCAGTACTTTTTCTTGTTTCGTGCCAAAAAGATGAATTTGATATTGACATGAATTTTAAAAATAAAGGGAATTTTTTCTATCAAACTCAAAGTGCTTTCTGTCAAAGAGAATCAGAAAAGGAAATTTGGTCAAAATCATTTTATTACGATAAAAACAATAATCTAACAGAAACAATAACATTTCGTTACAATAAACCTGACAAAAAAAAGAAAAGTGTATTTACCGGTTATAGTAAACGGTTATCTGATTCTACTTTTTATTACCGGAATAAACAATGGGAACTTTCTTATTCGTATCAGTACAAATATTCGCGAAATAAATTAACGGAGAGATTAAAACATGATGAAGATGGAACGATTACTCACAAAAGTATTTATAAATACAGCAGTTCGAAGTTACAATGGGAAGAGTTTTATTATTTTACGAATGAAAAGTGGCAATTTCAATATGCACACAAATATGAATATTACAACAGGGACCAGGTTATAAAGAAGAAAAGCTACACCACCGAGGCAAAAGATGAAGTGTACGACACTTATATTTACATCAATAAAAATGGAAAACTCAGGGAAGAAAAGCGTATTATCCGAACAGGCAAAACAAGTTATGAAAAGAAGTTCTACTACACCTCAAAAGGTTTTATCGACTACATTATTAAAGACGATAATATAATCGAACAAAATTTTTATGAAAACGATAAATTGATAGAGAAGCATACTTTCAATTTCGGAATCGATCCGGGATTTTCACCATGTTACGGAAACTTAATTTATAAATATGAGTATTGAAAGATTATATAGGAAAGTTTATTTGAGATAAAATATTCAATAAAAAATCCCAACCAAAAAGGTTGAGATTTCAATATATCATAAATAAATGCTCTTTAGTCCCACTCCCAGCCAATACCGGTTTGAAACACGAAATCGCCTTTATCAATTCCCTCAACAATTGGTTGAGTATCGTAATTATGTATAAAGCTTGCTTTAATGTAAAAATCCATTGGCAAGTCCCATTTTAACGACACATCACTGTTAATCCGCACCCTGCCTTTATTAGAGAAACTAGGGAATGCATTAATCTTGGCACGGAATGAAAAATCGCCAATATCATAAGCATCGAACTCAACGGCTCCCAAACCTTCAAAACTGTTTTCGGTTTTCGGATCTGCCCCGCTGTATTTTTCATTTGCGTTAGCCAGACCAACACCCCCCTGCAGAAACATTCCATTTGTTCTGAAGAAATAGTACCCAACTCCAATTTTTGAGGTGGTTCGTAAATCGAGGTTTAGTTCGCTGCTTTCCAGAAATTCCATCCCGATAAAAGCAAATGCTTTCCCGTAAATATCGCGCGAAAAGTCGACGTTGGCCTCGTTACGTGTTGTAGGTTCTGCATCATCCTGGCTTGTGTTCACATTGTTAAAACCGGCACCCAACACCCATTTTTCTCCATTGTAATTTGCCCGGCCATTTGTGGTTAGTTGCGATAAATGATTTGCCTTTGTTAACGAGTAGCCTGCATCGATAGAAATGTAAAGCCGATCCAGAAAACTGCTTGACAAAGTTGCAATCTCCACAATTTCATCCAGCGTAAGGCTCCTGTCGTTATCGGAATTTATTAACTGAACTGTTCTTTTGCTTGTTTTATCATAAGCCAGATTCCCTGTAAATTTTTCTCCGTCGGTAGTATAAATCTGTAATGTAGCTTTCGATATCAGACCATCAACGTTAGCCCATTCAACCTTAAATTCCGAGTCGGCATAATCGGTATCAAAAGTTAAAACATTACGGCTCATCGATTTTATTTCACCTATCAACATATCACCCGTTGCTGTATAAAGAGTATCATTTTGTGCATACATGTTAGAGAAAAGAAGTAAAAAAAATACGGCAATAGTTAATTTTGTGATTTTCATCCGTTTAAAATTTTCAAGTTATTAATTTACAGTACTTTAAAATTTAAGAACGGATGTAACCACTCCGCTCTCACATAAACTTGTTTTAATCATGCTCTTTTGTAAATTTTTGATTAAAAAAGTTCATGTTCGTTTCATAGCTGTTTATTTAAGTTCAACATACAATTAACAAAACTGATATTGAATTGAACAGCACAAAATCACAAAAGTTCAACAGAAAAAGTGATTTGAGATGCAGTACGGGGGATTATTGTAATTGAAAGATTAATCCCATTCCCAGCCAAGGCTGGTTTTAAAAACATAATCGTTTCTCGGAACATCGATTAACGGGTCGCTGTCGAAGTTATGAGTATAAGTCAACTTTACATAAAAGTCGAGCGGCAAGTCATACTTTAATGAAAAATCTGCATTTATACGCCATCTTCCCGGGTCGGTTAAACTCGGGTAGGTCATTAGCCGGGCAAGAAAAGATAAATCGCCTAAATTGTAAGCGTTAAACTCAACAGCTCCCAAACCTTCAAAACTGTTTCCCGATGTTGCATTATCTCCGCCATAACGTTCATTCGATAGTGCAAAACCTGCACCTGCAAGAAGATACAGTTGATTTGATCGGAAAAAATAATAACCAAATCCTGCTTTCCCGGTTGATCGTAAATCAAGCAATTGTTCGCTGTTGCTCAGAAAATCGGCACCACCCATAATTATTGCATTACCAAATAAATCGCGGGTAAAAAACAGACCTCCTTCTGTCCGTACAGTTGGGTCAACATCGTCCTGGGTTGTACCAACATTACTAAAATTACCCGATAATAACCATTTATCTCCCCTGTAACTAATATTAGCCTGTGCTGAAGATTGTTTGACATTATTTGCTTTTGTTATCGAAAGGCCTGCATCGATCGAGACAATCATCCTGTCCCAGAATCTTTTATCCAGCGATGCAATTTCCACAATTTCATCAAGCGACATTGTTATCTCTCCGTCGGCAGTCACCAATCGTGTCAACCTTCCCCTTCCCAACGGAACCAATCCACCTTTGTATTTCCCACCATCGGCAGTGTAAATTAAATGCGACCGGCCGATTGCAACACCGTTAATCTCATCCCAGTCAATCTGAAATTCAGAATCGGCATAATCGGTGTCAAATACTAAAACGCCTCGTTGAAACGACTTTAATTCTCCTATTAAAATATCGCCCGATGCGGTATAAACTTTATCCTGCTGTGCAAAAATTTCCAGTATCAGAAATACAAAAACTGCAACTATAAATATTCTTTTTGTTTGCATACCCTGACTATTTTTTTTTTGATGATTCAAATTATGAAATATTTCACAAAACAATTAAATAATTTTGAAACTTTTTTTTATTTTTTTAAACATTTCTGTAGTAGTTAATTCACTCAAACTGACCATTGTCAAGTTGTAGAAGCTGAAAAGATTTCTATATTTGTCAACTCGCAAAGAATGGGAATTATTAATCGTTAAAAAATAAGAAATGTTTAAAAATCATCCGAAAGGATTAATCGTAGCCTTTTTTGCCAATATGGGCGAAAGGTTTGGTTTTTATACCATGATGGCTATCCTGGTACTGTTTCTTCAGGCTAAGTTCGATGTAAACGCGCAAACAGCCGGAAGCATTTACAGCTGGTTTTATTTTGCTATTTATGCGCTGGCCCTGCTTGGAGGTATTATTGCCGATGCCACAAAAAAGTACAAATCCGTAATTATGATTGGCATAGTAGTCATGTTTCTCGGTTATGTAATGATGGCAATTCCGGGCATGTCACTCACCCTAACGGTTGTTTTCCTTTTTACCATTGCCTTGGGTAATGGTTTATTTAAAGGTAACCTGCAGGCGGTGGTTGGCCAAATGTACGACGATCCGAAATATGAAAAGCTGCGCGACAAAGCATACCTGCTTTTTTATATGGGGATTAACATTGGCGCTTTTTTTGCTCCGTTTGCAGCCAATGCAGCCCGTAACTGGTGGTTACGCACAAACGGTTTAAACCACGATGCCAGTTTGCCGGCCATGTGTCACCAAATGATTAACGGTGAGTTAAAAGAGACCGAAACTTTTGCTGAACTGGCAAATACTGCAAGCACAACAGGCCCGGTTACCGACCTAGCGGCCTTTGCACAAAACTACATCGATGTATTTGCCAAAGGTTATAATTATGCTTTTGGCGTGGCGGCAATTGCCATGCTGATTTCGTTGGCTGCTTACGTTTTCTTCAACAAATTATTACCAAATAAAGAAATAGTTAAAACTGAAAAGAAAAGCGACGGTGGTACAAACATGTTGAGAATTGTTATCTCGCTGGCGGTAATGGGAGCTGTAGTTGCTATTTTCTTCTTATTCCTGAGAGAAAGTGTTGATATTGGCTTTGCTGTTGGTTTATTCGCAGCGTTTATTGCCTGGATTTTACAAATCTCGAATAAAGATGAACGCCCGAGGGTGGTTGCCCTGTTGCTGGTTTTTGGTGTGGTTATTTTCTTCTGGATGTCGTTCCACCAAAACGGTTTAACAATGACCATGTTCGCACGCGACTACACTGTAAAAGCAGTTGGTCCGTTTACATTCCAGTTTTTCCGTTTAGATTATATTTTAATTTTTATTGCCGCCATTGTTGGATTGGTATTATTGCTGAAAAAAGGACTGAAACCGGTGAATAAAATTATCGGGGCCGTTATGTTCCTTGGTTTTGGAACCTGGTCGTACCTTAATGTAACCAATGGACAGGCAAGCAACGATATTCAGCCGGAGATATTCCAGGCGGCCAATCCGTTGTTTATTGTATCTCTTACATTCCTTGTAATGGGTGTATTCACCTGGCTGGCTAACCGCGGAAAAGAACCATCTACACCAAGAAAAATTGGTATTGGTATGATTATCGCCTCTTTTGGTTTCCTTGTTATGGTGGTTGGTTCGCTCGATTTGGTTTCACCATTTGAGCTTAATGGCTCACCGGTTCCCGATTCATCGAGGGTTTCGCCATACTGGTTAATTAACAGTTACCTGGTTTTAACCATTGCCGAATTATTCCTTAGCCCAATGGGACTTTCATTTGTATCGAAAGTATCGCCGGTACGTTTCCAGGGCTTAATGCAGGGGGGCTGGTTACTGGCAACTGCTGTCGGCAACAAACTTCTGGGTATCGGCAGCTTCTTCTGGGAAAAAATTGAATTGTGGCAACTCTGGTCGATATTTGTAGTTTGCAGCTTATTGGCAGCAGCATTTATTTTTTCTATAATGAAACGTTTGGAAAGACTTTCAGATTAATACAATTATATTTATAGGTAAAAAGGAGTATCCAACTGATACTCCTTTTTTTATGCCCTAATTTTAATTAATTTCAAACCTAAAATTATACCTATGAAGGCTAAACCTACAACTTTACTCCTGTTTGTTTTTTTAACGGTTTTCTCATATACCGCTTTCACCCAAAACTCAGTTGAACATTATCTCCTTGAAAAAGATATTCTTTACCGCACACAGGAAGAAGCAACCGGCAATGAATATATTAATAAACGTTGCCGGTTGGATATTTACTATCCCGAAAGTGCAGAAAATTATACAACGGTAGTCTGGTTTCATGGCGGGGGAATAAAAGCAGGCAACAAACACATTCCCGAAAAGCTGAAAGAAAAAGGCATTGCAATTGTGGCCGTAAACTACCGGTTAAGCCCGAAGGTAAAATGCCCGGTGTATATTGAGGATGCAGCTGCAGCCGTTGCATGGACGTTCAAAAACATTGAAAAATACGGAGGCGATAAAAACAAAATTGTGGTATCGGGGCACTCGGCAGGCGGATATTTAACCAACATGGTGGGAATGGATAAAACTTACCTGGAAAAACATGGAATAGATGCCAACGATATTGCCATGCTGATTCCTTTTAGCGGGCATACCATTACCCATTTTACAGTCAGGAGCGAAAGGGGTATAGATGGCAAACAACCCATAATCGATGAATTTGCACCACTCTATCATGTTCGTGCCGATGCGCCTCCGCTTGTACTGATTACCGGCGACCGCGAACTGGAAATGCTGGGCCGCTACGAAGAAAATGCATACATGTACCGGATGATGAAAGTGGCTGGACACACACAAACAAAACTTTACGAGCTCGATGCTTTTAATCATGGGGGAATGGCCTCTCCTGCCCTGGAAATACTCTTAAAAAAGATTAAAGTTTTATCGGAATGACAAATTTTATTTTGCTACTTTTATTGATAAACTAAACCTATAAAAAATGAAAAACCTGATTTTAATTGCCGTTTCAATACTTATTACAATCGTTCCTGCAGCGGCACAAAAAACACCCACCGGAAATCCGGCTGACTTTAAGGTAAAAACCTGTCTGCACTCGGTAAGTTATGCAGGTTTCTGGCGTGGACAGACGCGGCTTACTGTCGACGATTTTTTGGTTAAAGCAAAAGAACTGGGGTACGAAGGAGTAATGCTGGTTGCCAAGCGCCCGCATGTTTCGCCACACGATTACGACAAAGCTGCCCGGGCCAGGCTGAAAGCTAAAATAGATTCGCTGGGGCTTACACTGGTTGCCCTTGCCGGGTACACCGATTTTACTGCAGGAATAGATAAACCCGGAATTCCCAATGCAGAGATTCAGGCTGCGTGGGTGGGCGAAATTGCCGAACTGGCAAAAGATTTGGGAACCGACATGGTCCGTGTTTTTACGGGCTACGAAAGGCCGGGTATTCCTTACGACAAACAGTACGCCAAGGTTCTTTCAGGATTAAAAATGGCAGGTAAGCTGGCTGCAGAACATGGTGTAACACTGGCAGTACAAAATCACCACGATATCGCCCTGCACCACGATGCCATGTACTGGCTGTTAAAAGAGGTAAACATGCCCAACGTAATGGCAGGCTGGGATGCATGGTCGCCGGTACTGGAAGGGTTATCGGGGGAAGAGTTGCGCGAATCCATCCTGAAAATGAAACCGTATATTGTAAATACCATTGCTGCCGATTACCAGGTTCATCCGCGGTATTCTTACGTAAATCACCTTACCAATTACAAAGCACAGCAACCGGTTATGCGTGCCATGCCAATGGGACAGGGAATAATCGACTACAAAACATGGTTCGAAACACTGAAAGAAATTGGCTACCAGGGTTGGGTGGTGTACGAAATGTGCGAAGTGCTGGACGGTGGAGGCTCTATCGAAAACCTCGATAAAACTGCTAAAATTTTCCTCGATTATATGGAGCAATTTTAAAACAAAGTCTTATTTACGGGGCCCATGTACAATAATTGAGAATTGGTACGTGCTGCTCCCACCTGCCTCCAACATCACGAGATAATCTTTCGCTTCAATAGCCAGGGGAGAATCGGCCAAATCGTGGTGTCCAACCATTGGCTCAATACAGGCAAATGGCATTCCTGGCGGCGACCAGAGATTTACATTTGGGAAGTCTCCTAAATCCACTTCTATAAAAGTTCTTCCTCCAATTATCCCGACTCCAATTTTACGAGAAGGCATATTTTTCACAAACATCCCTCCATTTGGAATTCGGTAATCTCCCAGTGGCAAACTATCTTCGTTTTTTAACAACAGGATTTGATTCGGTTGAACAAGACTATTGGATATTTCGGTACGCGAAAGGTTAAATTTTTTCGAAAAGACATACTGATTTTTTTCTCTCTCTTCAGCATAAGGAAAACGAAATCCCGGGTGGCCGCCCAGTACAAAATACATTGTCTCAATTCCGGTATTTTCAACAATAAACTGGTTAATCAGCCGGTTGCCTTCGAGCCGATAAATTATTTCAAGCCGAAACGGGAAAGGATAATGTTTTAAAGTTTTTTCATTTGATTCCAGTTGCAGAACCACTTTTCCCGGGTCCTTTTCAATAACCTCAAAATCTGAAATCTTTGCCAATCCCATCCGGGGCATTTCGTACTCCACTCCTTTGTAGGTAAACTTTTCGTCTTTAAACCGAACATTTACCGGAAACATTACCGGAGCTCTTCCTCCCCAGAAAGCTGAATCGCCCTGCCAAAGGTATTCTACCCCCGATTTATCTTTAATACTTTGCAACTCGGCTCCCCTGGTGCTGATTTTTACTGTTAAATTATTATTTCTGATTGTTACCGTGTTTTGAGAAAATGCAGTAAAGTTTATCAGCAAGAAAAATAGAATGATGAAATTTAAGCGAAACATATTTTAAAATTATTTTGAGATTACTGCAATCCATTCAGGTTCTCCGGGAGCCTTCAGAACAACTCTTTTCCCTCCCTCAATCTTACTTTCAGTTTTCATTTCACCCCTTCGGATTTCAAACCACTTTATACTAAGTTTATCATCCACTTGAGTTAAATCCAAACTAACTTCTCCCCCATTTGTAAAAAACAGCACATAAGTTTCTCCGGGTTTCGAAGCCAGGTAAACCTCATTTTCTTCACGGTTTGAGAGCAATTGATTTCCTGCCTCAAGATTCCAAAACTTTTCAATTGATTCAATTTCGCGGGCCACTTTTACACAATTCATCGATAGCTCAGATAATCCAAGTCCTGAAGTTGGCCGGTGGAAACGGACTGATGCTGCTCCACCCAAAACATGCCTCCACCAACGTTCAAGACCGTTTTTTGTGTTTCCGTGCCTTCCCCCGTCGGCACCATAGGTTTTAACCGTATTCATGGGACGTGGCAGCGAAGAAATATAATGTTTTACCGACTGAAAATTGTCCCAGTGCACCTGCCCCTTTTTCTGGTTGTTTTGCGAAACATCGCAGAATGCATACAATTCCGGATGGTCGAAAGTTCGCTTATGATGCTCAGTAGTTAAATCCCAGTTATCCCACATTTCTGTTACACAAATCTTTTTTCCGGCCTCCTCTGCTTTAGCTAAAATAAATTCTGCCCAATAAACAGCCCACTCCTCTTCAGCTGATGTTTCGTTATCCATGCAGTAAAGAACATGGTTGTATTTCAACGAAACCGAAAGTAATTTTTCAACCCGGCTCACCTGATATTTCAGCAACGTTTTATTGTTTCTTTGCTGAGGGGTGGTAAAGAAAAAAGGTTGTTTGTTACGTGCCGGATGGTCTGGATATTCCAAATCAAGGCCCGATTCTTCCAGTGTGTAGTTTATATTATTTTTAGGATTAAACGGGTGGTCAGGCCAATGATTCCGTGCATAATCAAAACGGTCCCAAATTTCTATCTGAACGATAATATCGCGTTTTTGGGTTTCCTGCAAAAAGAAATCGAACCTGTTGTAATACTCATCATTCAACTGTTCAAGGTTGTATTTCCCATTTTCTAACTTTACAAACGGATACAGCTCAAATCCTTTGTCCTGACGGTCGCTCATTGTACAACGCACATAATTTGCCCCAACTGATTTCATCGAATCGAGGTGTGGTATCAGTATTTCTGCAGGCCATTGAAAAAGATTATCATCCCCGCTCGCCCCAAGGAGCATAACAGGTTTTCCTTTATACTGCCAGTACCACGGATTTTCATCCCAGGGTTGAATTCGATTGTCTTTTGAATTTTGATTTTTGCACCCAAGTAAAAGAATAAAAAAGATTGACAGTAAAACTTTATTTTTCATCGTTAAGTTGATTAAGGCTTTTAATCTTCTAAATTTATAAAAATATGATGTATTTCTAGATACATACAATCTTAATAAGATTACATAAGTTCTTCCCCACATTTTATACCTTTAGAAAAAAACTATGTCGCTGTTTAACAAACTTGCAATAATTATTCTGTTTTCTTCATTCACTTTCGTCACTGGTGCACAAGAGAGCAGTGTCACCGGATTCTGGAGCGGTAAAATCCAACTTCCGGTTATGACACTGGAAATGATTTTTAATATTTCGGAAAACGACAGCGGCAAATTGGTGGCAACACTCGATGTGCCGATGCAGGGGGCAAAAGATATTTCTGTGTCTGAAGTTATTTCAACTCAAGACAGTTTAATTCTGAAAGTGCCGCAAATTATGGGCATTTACAAAGGCAGGTTTATTACTGCCGATTCGGTTGAAGGACAATGGCACCAGTCGGGCAGGTATTTAACCTTAAACCTCGTTAGGAAAGAGGAAGCGCCTGTAATTAACCGGCCTCAAACGCCAAAACCGCCTTTCCCTTATTTAGTTGAGGAGGTGGAATACATTAATCCGGAATCGGGATTTAAGCTGGCAGGTACATTAACCATTCCCGAAAATGCAAACGGTTGCCCGGCGGTGGTAATGATTTCAGGCTCCGGAGCACAAGATCGCGATGAGACCATTTTCGAACACAAACCCTTTTGGGTAATTGCCGATTATTTTGCTCGTAACGGCATTGCTGTTTTACGGATCGACGACCGTGGTGTTGGCGGTTCGGAAGGAAATATCCGCGAAGCAACCAGCGAAGATTTTGCCGGGGATGTTCTGGCAGGTATTGATTTTCTAAAAACGCGAAAAGAAATTAATCCTGAGAAAATAGGGTTAACCGGCCACAGCGAGGGTGGTTTAATTGCACCCATTGCTGCAACTAAAAGAGAAGATATCGCATTTATAATTCTGATGGCCGGGCCGGGAATTAACGGCGAGCAGATTTTATACGAACAGGGAGAATTAATAAACCGGGCCGGCGGATTAACCGAAAGCCAGATTGAACAAAACAAGAAGATGCAGAAAGCCATTTTCGATATTATTCTGAATGAAAAAGATTCGGCAACACAAATCGACCGTTTGCAGCGCACCTATTCGGGCGGAATGTATTTTATGCTCGACAGTACCCGGAAACAGACAGTAGACGACCGCATCCGGGCAGTAAACACCCCCTGGTTTAAGTTCTTTCTTACTTACGATCCTTATCCTACTTTAACAAAAGTCAGTTGCCCGGTTCTGACAATGATTGGCGAAAAAGACCTCCAGGTTCCGCCGAAATCAAACCTCGCAGCAATTGAAAAGGCTTTAACAGAAGGCGGTAATAAAAACGTCAAAACAATGGAACTGCCCGGTCTGAACCACCTGTTTCAGAACTGCAAAACAGGAACTATTTCCGAATATGCAGAAATTGAAGAAACCATAGATGTTAAAGTGCTGGAGATAATGAAAAACTGGATTATTGAAGTTGCCAGGTAGTGGCCCTGGCTCAGTACTAACCTCAACTTTACAATTTGCATTTCCCACTGATAATAATAACTTTACGAGAGTAAACCAAACTTGTGAATAATGGACACCAAAATTTTTATGCTCGTTTTCCTGTTTGTTATTGCTCCAATCGTAATTATTTATCTTGAAACCAAATACTCGCTTGCAAAAAAAATCGGGGCCGTATTAATGTGCTACGGGCTGGGTATTGCAGTTGGCAACATCGGAATTTTTCCGGAAACCTCGGAGGGGTACCTTGCTTTATTAAAAGGTGCTGTTTTTATTCCTTTTGGCGAAATGAAAGAATACCTGGCGGCAGGATTGGTTACCAGTGAGGATGTTTCGAGGAATACCATTGCATTTTTGCAGGACATATTTTCTTCGTACACCATTATGCTTTGTTTGCCTCTTATCCTTTTTTCTCTCGATGTAAAAAGGTGGCTGTCACAGGCACGTGCAGCAATGGGCTCTTTGTTAATTGGTCTGTTTACTGTTTTGTTAATGATTTTTGTGGGGTACTGGATTTTTAAAGGAAGCATAGATGAAATATGGAAAGTATCGGGTATGCTGGTTGGCGTTTACACCGGGGGAACACCCAATATGGCTGCCATAAAAACCGCGCTAAATGTTTCGCAGGAAGTGTATATTCTTACGCATACTTACGAAATGACACTGGGAGCGATTTACCTGGTTTTTATCTTTTCGGTAGGGCAAAAAGTTTTTCTCTGGTTCCTGCCTGCTTATAAATCGCCGGAAAAGCCTCAAAAACCAGATAGTCCTCAAATTGAAGTGGAAGAAATAAATCTTGAAGATGAATACGAATCGTATGACGGCTTTTTTAAAAGAGGCACACTGTTACCGTTAATTGTCGCCTTTGGCATTTCAGCGGGAATTCTGGGTGTAAGCTTCCTCATCAGTAAATTGTTTTCAGAAGAGTTTGCCAATGCGGCAATAGTTATTTTAGTAACAAGTTTGGGAATTGGACTATCTTTTGTCCCCCGAATCAGAAAAATTAAAAAGACATTTCAGCTGGGGATGTACCTTATTTTAATCTTTTGTGTTTCGGTGGCATCGATGGCCGATGTAAGCAAACTGGCCGATATTTCCATTTCGCTGTTTTATTATGTTGGGCTGGCCATGTTTGGCTCGCATATCCTGCATGCTATAATTGCCAAATTCTTTAAAATCGATGCCGATACAGTTATTATTTCCGGTAGTGCTCTTATCTGCTCACCGCCTTTTGTTCCGGTTGTGGCAAGTGCACTTAAAAACCGGGAAATTATTTTAACCGGAATGTTTGTGGGAATTGCCGGGTATGCTGTGGGTAACTACCTGGGAGTTGTGGTGGCTTATATTTTGAGGTAGTTTTAACTGAAACAGTAGCCAGAAGCACCCTACAACTCCTCAAAATTCCCCATGGCACTTTCGAGCAACTCTTTTGTGTCGTCAATAATTTTGGTGCGCCATTTTTCCGACGATGGATTATACATTTCCATAAAACGGATTTTCACTTTTATGCTGTCTTTTGCGCTTTTGTAGCCGTATTGTGCTCCCTGGTTCTCGAGAATCATGTTGTGCAGCGACTTAACCGAACCCACTGTGTTCGACGAATTAAGCGTACCGTACTCGATTAACATGGGCAGGTAAAATTTATCTGGCAACACTTTGCCAATGTAGTCGGTAAACGAACCGTTTATAGTGTAGAAATCGTCAGAGTCGCCCCAGTCAATTTTGTAACCTTCAAAAATTCCTTCAAGTGTCGATTTTACTTTTTGGTCGTCGATAGGATTCGGGAACAGGTGTGCTGTTCCGCGTTCGCCGTAGCCGGTATGCAAATCGATATTAAAAACCGTTTCGTAATCTTTGGCATACGTTTTAAAAATTTCGCCAAGCATAATTAACTGCGGTTCGAAATTACTTCCCCCAAAATACAACCCGCGCTCGTGTTCGTACTGCCCCTGCAAAACAGCCTGGCGCAGGCTGGCCATCGATTCCTGCAATAGCTTGTTAATGGCAACCATCATAAAAAATCTGTTTTTCAAACTTCCTGCTTTGGTCTTTCCTTCGGGATTGAGCATGGGGTATAAATCGTTGTACCCGCTGTTCTCCGACGAAAAAAGTGTGGTTGCGGTGTCGCAGTTGCGGTTAAAATCGACATTGTTTTCGGTTACCCGGCGGGTATATTTAAATCCGAACGGATTAATTCCGTGTACAAACAGAATGCCGGCATTCTTAAGCAAAGTGGTATCCATCAGCTCTTTCATAAACATTTGCTGAACTGCACTTCCGACATAACCTTCAACACCATGGGCGCCCGAGGTTAAAATCAGCAGTTTACTGGTTTCGTGCTGAGCCGGCACATAACAAAAATCGATGGTTAAATCGTTGTCGGTTCCACTTGGTACTCTTCTTGCAAAAATCTGAACACTATCGTATTGTTCCTGCAATTCCCCGGCATTGAGCCTGAACGCAGCCCTGCACTCCAGGTAAGAATTCTGAAAATAATTTTGAACTGTTTGATTTACCTCAACCTCAGGATCGTCAGGCGAATAGTAGTTAAAACTCACGTAAACATATCCTAGGACTCCGGCAACCAGTACCAGAATTACAACACCTGTTATTTTCAGAAATTTTTTCATGATTAGACTTTTAGATTTTAAGATGCAAGACTTTAAAAAAAATCAAAGCTAAATTCCAAATTTTACCAATCCATCTTCAATCATTTGTTGCAATTCGCTCAAAAGAGCCTGTTCGTGCTGGTCGATGTGACCATCTTCAGTAGCAATGTGAATGATCATATCGTACTCGTCGCGGGTAATTTTATGATCTTCAATTGCTTTTTCAATCATTTTTCTTAAACGCATTGCGCTTTCACTTACTTTATGTGGCATAACTATCTTTTTTAATGTCTTTACAAAATATCTTTTGCTGTTTCCAGCGCTACAATAACATAATAAGCCAGTGCAGCCAGTACGGCACCTGTTACCGGGCCAAAAACCGGAATCCAGGCGTAACTCCATCCCTGGTCATCCTTGTTTTTCATAGGAATTAAAGCATGAACTATTCTTGGGGCCAAATCGCGGGCAGGATTAATGGCATAACCGGTTGTTCCTCCCAGGCTTAACCCAATAACAAACACAACTAATGCAACCGGTACAGCTCCCAGCGAACCCAGCCCAACTTTTGTGGTCTCCATCCCTTCAATCTGAAATTCGGGAAGGGTTACCAGCAACACGGCAAGCACCAAAACAAAGGTTCCAATCAACTCGGAAAAAAAATTGTTGCGGGTGTTTTTTATGGCTGGTGCGGTGCAAAAGCATGCACGCCGCATACCCGGTTGTTCGGTTACTTTAAAATGGTCGCGGTAGAAAATATACACCATCCAGGCACCAAACATGGCTCCCAGCATTTGCGCCAGAATAAACGGCAACACTTTTACCCACGGGAACTGCCCTGCAAACGCCAAACCAATTGTTACTGCAGGATTTATGTGTGCCCCACTCATGTCGGCAGTCATAAAAACGGCAGTAAATACTGCCAGTCCCCATCCGGTGGTTATCACAATCCAACCGGCATTTTCGCCAATGGTATTTTTAAGGTTCACGTTGGCAACAACACCGTTGCCCAATAAAATTAAAATGGAAGTTCCGAGAAATTCACCAAAAAGTTCGAGCATAGTTAAGTTCAATAATTTTAATTACCGAAAATACAATTTTATTCAACAAATGACATTACATAAACCATGTAAAAAATGGCTGCCATGGATTAATTAAAGTGAATTCTATATAATTAAAATTTAAAAAATGGTTGTATTAATTGCCCCGTCCTTCAGGGCGGGGTGCTATGATAGACTCTACTGAAATTGATTTTTGTGAAATTTTGCAACTTTTATAATACAAAATTCCACAAAAATCGTGTGTGCATAACCATTTGTTTAATCACCGCCCTAAAGGACGGGGCAAAAAATACCTTTTTAAGGTACATTCTTTATATAGAACTCACGTTAATTATTTAGTTTTGGCGACGTAAAGTATTATTATGAATATTAAAACGGATAAGGTAGGAATTATTGGAAGCGGAAGCTGGGCAACAGCGATTGCTAAAATGCTTCTGGAGAATGTTGGCGAAATCAATTGGTTCTTCAGAAAAACCGAAACCATTGAGCAGTTTAGGGAAAAAGGACACAACCCACGTTATTTGCGCGGTGCTGAGTTCGATACATCGCGGATAAACTTTTACAACAATGTTAATAAGCTTTTAGAGAACTCAGATATTATTGTGCTTGCTGTTCCATCGGCGTTTCTTCCGATAATCTTGGGTGAATTAAAAACCAAACTAACCGGGAAATATATTTTATCGGGAATAAAGGGGATTATTTCGGAAGAGAACCTGCTGGTTGTTGAATACCTGAATAAATATTTTGATGTTCCGTTTGAATCGATGGGAATTATAACCGGGCCTTGTCATGCCGAAGAGGTTGCCATGGAAAAACTGTCGTATTTAACAGTTGCGGGGACTGATGAAAGCAGGGCCAAACAATTTGCCCGACTTGTACAGAGCGATTACATTTTTACAACCTTATCTGACGATATCTGGGGAACTGAATATTCTGCCGTTTTAAAAAATATTATTGCCATTGCAGCCGGAATTGCACACGGATTACGTTACGGCGATAATTTTCATGCTGTACTTGTTTCAAGAGCTATCCAAGAAATTAAAAGATTTGTTGACACGGTTCATCCCATATCGCGCGATATAAAAAGCCCGGCCTACCTTGGCGACCTGATGGTTACAGCCTATTCGCAGTTCAGCCGCAACAGGTTATTCGGAACAATGATTGGAAAAGGCTACTCGGTAAAAAATGCCCAACTGGATATGAACATGATTGCCGAAGGATATTATGCTGCCCGTTCCATTTATAAATTAAACCAGAAATACGGAGTGGATATACCCATTTCGGAAGCAGTGTACAAAATTCTTTATGAAAATGTTTCGCCTGCCAGGGCTATTGCTGATTTGACAAAAAAACTGAGTTAAAACCACGGGGACATTTTTTCTTCAAAGTCATTTCCCGCGAAGCGATGCCTTTGGCAGACAAAGAATGAGGAGAAATCTCTCGCAAAAGTAACTGATTTCTTAGTCGTTCCTCCTTCGTTGTGTGTATTCACCGGGTGACTATTTGCTACAACTCATAGTCAACCCGGCGAATCATGCAGGTTGTTACTTACCTCATCTCTTTCCACGCACTTATCAAACCATTGGTAGATGCATCGTGGCCTGTTACTGCATCATCTGAGTTTAGTTCAGGCAGAATAGCATTGGCAAGTTGTTTGCCAAGCTCAACTCCCCACTGGTCGAAACTAAAGATATTCCATACAATACCTTGAACAAATATTTTGTGCTCGTACATGGCAATTAACGAACCAAGTACGTGAGGTGTAAGTTTTTTAACCAAAATAGAATTGGTAGGAATATTTCCCATGAAGACTTTAAACGGAAGAAGTTCAGCAATTTCATCAGCTGATTTTCCAGCATCCTTTAATTCTGCTTCAACCTGTTCTGTTGTTTTACCAACCATCATTGCTTCAGTTTGTGCAAAAAAGTTTGCCAGCAGTTTCCGATGGTGATCGCCCAACTGGTTGTGGTTAATGGCAGAAGCAATAAAATCGCACGGAATTAATTTTGTTCCCTGATGAATAAGCTGATAGAACGCGTGCTGCCCGTTGGTGCCGGGTTCGCCCCAAATAATCGGGCCGGTCTGGTAATCAACCTGTTCACCGTTGCGGTCAACATATTTTCCGTTGCTTTCCATATTTCCCTGCTGGAAATAGGCAGCAAAACGGTTCATGTACTGGTCGTAAGGCAGGATTGCCTCGCTTTCGGCGCCATAAAAATTGTTGTACCAGATTCCAATCAGCGCCAGAATTACCGGGATATTTTTATCGAAACCGGTATCCGAAAAATGTTTATCCATGGCGTGTGCACCTTCCAGCAATTCGATATAATTGTCGTAACCAATTCCGAGCATAATTGAAAGCCCGATTGCCGACCACAGCGAATAACGGCCGCCTACCCAGTTCCAGAAACGGAACATGTTGTTGGTATCGATTCCAAAAGCTGAAACCGCCTCGGCATTGGTAGAAACCGCCACAAAATGTTTGGCTACGTATTCAATTTCTTTGGCTGCCTCCAAAAACCAGTCTTTAGCCGAGTTGGCATTGGTCATGGTTTCCTGGGTTGTAAATGTTTTTGAAGCTACAATAAACAGGGTTGTTTCCGGATCAACTGCCTTTAATGTTTCGGCAATGTGCGTACCATCTACATTCGAAACAAAATGCAGATTCAGGTGGTTTTTATAAGGTTTTAAAGCCTCGGTAACCATCAGCGGGCCAAGGTCCGATCCTCCAATGCCAATATTTACAATATCGGTAATTGTCTTACCTGTGTATCCTTTCCACTCATCAGAAATTACTCTTTCGGTGAAGCCTTTCATCTGGTTAAGCACATCATTTACTTCGGGCATAACATCTTTGCCATCTACAATAATCGGAGTATTGCTTCGGTTACGCAATGCCACATGCAATACAGCACGATCTTCTGTCTCATTAACTTTTTCTCCCGAAAACATACTTTTAATGGCATTTTTTAAACCACTCTCTTCGGCCAATTCTAAAAGCGTTGCTTTCACCTCGTCATCGATAATGTTCTTCGAAAAATCAATGAGGATATCTTCATACTTCAGCGAGTATTTCTGAAAACGATCTGCATCGTTAGCGAAAAGTTCTTTCATGTGTGTTCCTTCGAAACTGAAATAGTACTCTTCCAGTTTTTTCCAGGCGTTGGTAGATGTTGGATTAATTCTTGGCAGCATAATTTTTATATTAAGACGGAAGACAGGAGTCCGAAGCCGGGAGTAGATTTATCCCCATCGGATTTCGAGTCTTTCAGATTATTTTGTACAAAGATAATGGATTGCAGGAATTGCATATTAAAAGCAATTCAAGCTTAATTATCATTTAAAATAAATGAACTGTTTTCTAAACTCCACTTCTTTTTTCTTTCCAGATTTTTAGGAAAATTAAAACACCAACCATTGCAAGCAATAAAAACCCGGTCACTGTTAAAACTTTATAGATTATTTCCGATAGGTGTTCCAGTTTAATCATCATTCCGGCAATCACCAGTACTGCCCCAGAATTGCCAATATAATCAAGATTGTTTTTTGTGTTTTCGACATTTTTATGAAAAAAATATTTACGAAACTAACGATAAAATTACTCTTTCTTCCCAATAATCTTCTGAATACTGTTCAGGGCAATTCGCTCTGAAAATCCAGATACAAAGGCAATGGTAAAAAACTCGTAACAGTGGTTCATCTCAAATTTAAAAAGCTCTACCGATTTTGCAATTTCCGAGTTCAGTAATACAAATATAAAAACAGAAAATCCAGCTCCAACAAAAATCCGGCTCATGGTTATGGAGTTGTTACTAAGAATTTCCGGAATACGAGATGTGCTTTGCGAATTTCGGAAACGAAAGATGGAGCTGGTGGTGGCCCCGAGCAAACCAAATAACAGGATGCTGTAAAGGTTTGTAAAGTTCAGTTTACTCATTTCGTCCATCTCCGAAAGTTTATTTGAGTTGACAAACATTAAAATCAAGAAAATGAGTACCCCAAGCACAAAAAACAGCCAGTTAAACTGCCCGCGTGTTAACCGGTTGGTATAATATAAAGTATGATAGTAATCGTCTCTTATCTGCAATGCCATTTCAAGTTGCTGTGGAGAAATGTCTTTTTGTTTATTCTCTTCATCTGAAATACCAATTATTTTCAGAATCGAATTTTTCCTCCATTCGTTTAGTTTGCCGGCCTCCTCTCGCAACTGAATTATTGTTGCCTTCCGTTTTTCTTCGCAGCAATACACCTCCATCCTCTCTGCAGCATGCAGCAGTTTCCAGCCTTCGTCAATCCTAACCTCTTTCAGGCGTTCCGAAGCTGTTTCGCAAAGTGTTAGTGCCTTTGTAAGCCAGCTGTCTTTCAGCTCTTCCTCTTTCATTCCCTCTTTAAAAACCTCGAGGTGTTGCCTGTAAGTACACAAATCTCCCTTAAACCTGATATACCGGGGAGAGAATTCAACATAAACCAATCTTTTGAACCGTATAACAAGGTTTGAAATAAGTTTTTCGGGCTTTTCAATTTTCACTTTCATAATGGTTGATTTAATGATTGATGATAAAAAGCTACAACAATTTACGAAAAAACAATCAGTTACACGAGAATCTGATCGCATGGATATTATAAACATAACCTCATATCATGGCTAACATCTTTTTCTATCTTTGCACGCATGAAGTCAGATACTTTTAAAGGATACTTTTATGCATTGGTTGCCACACTGGCATTTTCGAACGTTTATATTTTTAGTAAAGCTGCTCTGAACGAGGTTCACCTGGCTCAATTCGGCGTTTACTGGTTTGCAATAGGTGCACTTTTAAGTTTACTGTACGCTGCATGGAATAAAAAGCTTGTGCAGCTTAAATCGCTTTCTAAAAAACAGGTGCGTATACTGATAACTCTGGGTGTTCTGGAAATTTTAACTACAACAACATTCTTCATTTCAATAAATATTATTCCCGATCCATCAGTTACCTCGTTCCTCGGAAATATGTACCCGGTAATGGTCACCTTTGGTGGTATATTCGTTTTGAAGGAAAAATTCGGGTGGGTGGAAATGATAGGTGTTCTACTGGCTCTTGCAGGTGCTTTTATTATAAGCTACACAGGCGGCACTTCGCTTAAAACACTTTTTATTAAAGGCACCGGGGTGGTTCTTGTAAATGCTCTTTTTGCTACAGTTGCTACACTGGTTGTTAAGGTTCATGTAAAAAAAATCAGCCCCGAGTTACTTAACCTTAACCGCTCAACCTGGCTGCTTGTGTTTTCTGTAGTTATGATATTTGTTTACGGGCAATCGTGGCTGATTCCGGTTTCTGCTTTAAAAAATATTGCAGTTGGTGCTGTTTTGGGGCCATTTCTGGCTATCCTGACTGTATACTATTCGTTCCGCTATATCGAAGCATCGCGCTCGTCAATCGTCCAGAGCCTGAAAGGTATTTTTGTATTAATTGGCGCCTATTTTGTATTTAAAACATTTCCTCAACCTCATCAAATACTGGGAGGGATGATAACCGTAGCGGGCGTACTGATTATGACACTGGCTCAAGCCGGAGCCTTCAAAAGAAAATAAAAAGAACCTCAAAAAATCTATATTTAGTTAAATTAACTGTATTATCAGTTAAAAAACTAAAAAATTAGTTTAATTCAATCTTTTTTAACATTATTTCAAAATAAAATTAACGAACTTGTGTTGTTTTGCTAAACAAGGCATAGTTTTTGTCGACAAAAAGCCAAGTTCATCCAAAAAATTAACTTAAACAAAAAGCAATGAAAAGAAAAACCTGGTTAACCGCCGCTATTGCAATAATTATATTGCTTTTGGCATTTTTTGTTTTTACACGTCCAAAAACTGAAATTACGGGAATAACCACCCAAGTTTTAAAAGGCCCTTTTGCAGTACTGGTTTATTCCAGTGGGCAACTGGAATCTGAGAACTCTGACCACATTAACGTCCCTGAAAAAATGAAAGACCGCCAAACCCGGATTTATAATATAGTTATAACAGATCTAGTTGAAGAAGGGACTTATGTGGATTCGGGTGATTATGTCGCAACACTCGACCACCAGGCAGTTGAAGAGCAGTTAAAAAGTTCGATGGACGAGCTTGAAAAAACGTTATCGGAATACAACGACAGTAAAATCGACTCCAATCTCACCCTCAGTAATCAACGCGATTTGATTATTAATGCCAAACTCGATCTGGAAGAACGAAAGATCGCAGTTGAAGAATCGGTTTTTGAATCACCTTCAGAGCAAAAAAAGGTGAGAATGGATTACGATAAAGCAAAACGTAAGCTGGAACAAACCAAACAGGCATACGAATTAAAAACCCAGCAGGAAATTAACAAAGTAAACCGAAAATATATCAATTACAAGCAGATAAAGGAAAGAGTAGACGCTCAGACAGAGCTCTTGAACTCATTAATAATATATTCCCACCGCTCCGGAATTATTTCTTACTATAAACACCAATGGGGTGGTGTAACAAAAACCGGCTCACGGGTATCAATGTATAATCCAATAATAGCGACCTTCCCGAATATGGATAACCTGGTTACGAAAACTTTTATTAATGAAATTGATATTGCACTAATAAAAATTGGACAGAAAGTAAAAATTGGTATCGATGCTTTCCCAGATAAAGAGCTGACAGGTGTTGTTTCGGCAGTGGCAAATATGGGACAGTTAATGCCCAAAAGCGATGCTAAAGTCTTTGAGGTAAAAATTAAAGTAGATGGATCTGACCCTGATTTAAAACCTGCAATGACTACCAGCAATACCATTCAGGCCAGCTACCTTGAAGATGTTTTCTACATCCCCATAGAATCGGTATTTAAAAACGACAGCTTATCGTACGTTTACCTGGCTGACAATACAACCAAACAGGTTATTGAAACCGGAGAAGAAAACGAGAACTTTGTGGTTGTTTGCCAGGGATTGGAAGAAGGCCAGGAGTTACAACTACTCGAACCTGAAGATGCGAATGACTATGCTCTTACAGGAATGGAAATATACGCAGATATAAAGCGCAAGGAGGCTGAAAAGAAAGCCAAAGAAGAGGAGGAAAGAAAGAAACGCGAACAGGAGCAAAAAACCAGAAAGATGCCTCCGGGAATGAAACTTCCCCCGGGAGTAACGATAAGTAGAACTGCAAGATAATCTTCAAATCTAAAAACGATGTTTATAAAACGATATTTACACGATATTTTAGTAGCAGTTGAAGCTATTTTTGCCAACCGGCTGAAATCGATGTTAACTGCACTTGGTATTATTTTCGGCGTTGCCGCGGTAATTAGTATGATGGCAATCGGAAATGGTGCCGAGCAGGAAATTCTGGAACAGATAAAAATGGTTGGGGTAAATAATATAGTAATTACGCCAAGCAGTTATACACTTTCAGAAGGAGGTAATGGCAATGGCGAAGAAGGCAATGGCCAACCCGGAGCGAAAAAATTCTCGAAAGGATTGACGATGCTCGATGTTGAGGCAATTAAAGAGATTATACCGTCAGTAGAAAAAATCACACCGGTTATCTCATTTAACTATTCTGCACTGCTAAACGGAAAGAGCAAGCCGGTTGTTTTGGAAGGTGTTGAAAACCATTATTTTGATCTTTTTAACATGCAACTGGCCCGGGGGACCATATTTAACGAAACTCAAACAGAAAAAGGATTACCCGTTTGTGTTATCGGAAATAATATTAAAGAGCAGTTTTTCAGGCAGGACAATCCGGTTGGACAATATATAAAATGCGGACAGATTTGGTTGAAAATTATCGGTGTTGTGGAGCGTCGCGATTTTACAGCATCCGCATCCGATGAGTTGGGTATCAGTAGTTCGGACAATAAAATTTTTATACCTGCACAAACCATGTTGCTCCGTTTTAAAAACCGTTCACTTATACGGGCCGACGAAGTAGCAAAAGCCAACCAGAAGGGAGGTGGTGACGGGATGTTTGTTGTTTTTGGCGGACCGGAACAAAAGGATGAACCCGTTGATACGGATGATAACCTGAACCAACTGGATAAAATTATTGTACAGGTAAAAGAGACCGAGCAACTTAACCAATCTGCCACACTGATTAAAAGGATGCTTCTGCGCAGGCACTCCGAGTTATACGACTTCGAAGTTACCATCCCGGAATTACTACTGAAACAGCAACAAAAAACAAAACAAATATTTAACGTCGTTTTAGGGGTAATTGCCGGAATTTCGCTAATTGTTGGCGGTATAGGAATTATGAACATTATGCTGGCCTCGGTTCTCGAGCGAATAAGGGAAATTGGCGTTCGCCAGGCGGTTGGTGCCAAACAAAAGGATATTATTGCGCAATTCCTTGCCGAATCGACTTTAATAAGCTTAACCGGCGGAATAATCGGGATAATCCTTGGCGTTGTACTGTCGAGGATAATTACGGTAATGTTCGATATTAAAACTATTGTTTCGCTGTTCAGCGTAGTTATTGCTTTTGGAGTTTCTGTACTGGTAGGAGTAACATTTGGTTACCTGCCGGCTAAAAAAGCCGCCGAAAACGATCCGGTTGTTTCACTTCGTTCGTAAATGTTTAAATCCAGAAAATCATGAAAAAAATAATATCATTAATAATAATAGCAGTTAGTATTAGTTTTACAGGGCTATCGCAGGATATGCTTAAATTAAGTTTACCGGAAATTATCGATATTGCCTCAAAACAATCAATTGATGCATTCAGAAATAAAAATATGTACCTGGCCAGTTACTGGGAGTACCGGTTTTATAAAGCAGAAAGGTTGCCAGGCATAACCCTGAGCGCCAATCCCCTCGACTTTAACCGTTACAACCGGAAAGAGTATAATTTCGAAACCAATGAAGATGAATTCAGGCTGAGAGAGTTTCTGAACTCCGAGGTTTCACTTTCTGCAACTCAGAATGTAGCTTTAACAGGAGGGCAATTGTTTCTTCGCTCAGAGGTTGGAATGGTGAAAAACCTGGGAGGCGACAAAAATACATCGTTTAATGCCACCCCTTTAAGTATTGGATTTATGCAGGAATTAAACGGGTACAACGAACTGAAATGGAAATCGAAAATTGAACCGATTAAGTTCGAAAAAGCTAAAAAGGAGTTTATCCAGGATGTTGAAGATCTAAGGGTAAAATCAACCATGCGGTTCTTCGGGTTAATCAATGCACAAATTCAAAAAGGAATTGCTGAAATGAACTATGCCAATGCCGATACCCTTTATAAAATCGGGAAAGGCAGATTCCAGGTTGGGACTGTTACACAGGACGAATTGCTGGAGCTTGAACTGAGGTTGTTAAACAACGAACAGGCCCTGAATATGGCCATCCTAGAAGAAAAAAGGGCACAGTCTATGTTGAACTCATTTCTCGGACTTCCAAAAGAAACAGAGATTGAATGCACAATTCCGAAAGATATTCCCAAACTACAGATCGAACCTCAACTGGCACTGGAACAGGCTTTAACAAATAACCCGGAAATGTTTAACCAGGAACAACAAAAGTTACAGCAGGATGAAAACGTGGCCAGAGCAAAATCGGAACGGGGTTTAAACACTTCACTTTTTGCCATGTACGGATTAAACCAGAGTTCCGAAAATTTCGACGAGGTGTACACCGAACCGGATAAAAGCCAGATATTAAGAGTTGGGTTAAATATCCCGATTGTTGACTGGGGGCGTGGCAAAGGCCGTTATTCAATGGCTAAATCGAACCGCGAAGTTGCTCTGGCAACATTAAGACAGGAACGCATAGATTTTGAAATGGATATCTACCAGAGCGTACTCGAATTTAACCTTCAGGCCGGCCAGGTTAATATAGCAGCCAAGGCCGATACCGTTGCAAAAATGGGATACGATGTTACTTTTCAGCGATTCCTGATTGGTAAAATTGATGTGATAAAATTAAACATTGCCAGTAACGACCAGGAAACAGCCAGAATGGCGTATCTGTCGAGGTTAAGAGATTACTGGACCGCCTATTTCAGATTAAGGAGTTTAACTCTTTTCGATTTCGAAAAAAAACAACCCCTTATAGTTAATTATGACAAACTTTTAGAAAACTAACAATGGCTATTAAGAAGAATCATATTATCATTACTATAATAGTTATTTGTGTAATTATTATTGCAGCAGTTGCTACCACTACCCTGTCGACTGAGAAATCGGAAAAATTCTACAAAGTTGAAAAAGGAAGGTTCGAAGCCGTGTTGACCTGCAAGGGAGAAATAAACGGGCTCAAGGCCACACCAATTAAGGCACCAAAAATTTTGGGAGATCGCGATTTGCGACTTTGGGGGATGAAAATTACTAACCTGGCACAAGACGGGAAATATGTAAAAAAGGGTGAATTTATAATGCAACTGGATAACAGTACAATAATGTCGAACATGCGGGCAGAACGGCAAAAACTGGAAAAAGAGACCGCTGACCTGAACAATGCAAAAATCGATAGTACTGTTACACTTACACAGATGCGGGAGGATATTATAAATGCCAAACTCGATTTGGAGTATAACAAAATAGACCTGGAACAATCGGTTTATGAATCGGCTGCTTATCAAAGAAAGGCACAAATGACCTACCAGAAGGCGCAAAATAACATTGCAAAAAAACAACGCGACTACCTGCTTAAACAGAACCAGTTAAAAATGAAAGTTGGCCGCACAGAAGAAAGCATGAAAAAGAGCCAGGTTAAAGTTGAAAAATTTCAGCAGGCAATGCGAGCCATAAGAATTACTTCCCCCGCTGATGGAATTGTAATTTTTGGGAAAGGCTGGGATGGCAAAAAATACACGAAAGATACTCAAGTGTATACAAGTATATACGCCCCACCACTTGCAACATTGCCCGATATGTCGAAAGTTATATCTGAAATATATGTTAAAGAAATTGATATTGTAAAAGTTAATGTTGGCGATAGTGTGAAGGTAACCTTTGATGCCCTGGAGGATGTTGTAATAGAAGGGAAGATACATAATATCGCTACAGTTGGAGAAGACCATAAGGATTTCGACATGAAGGTTTTTAAAGTAATTATTCATCTGGATGAAACCCACGAGGGATTAAAACCGGCCATGTCGAGCAATAACGATATTATTCTTGCCAATTACGAAAGTGCTCTTTTTGTACCGATAAATGCTGTGTTTAAAGAAAACGGCACAGACTATATTTACCTTAAAACAAAAGAAGGTCCTAAAAAACAGGTTATCGAAACCGGCTTTGAAAACGAAGAATTTATTTTAGTTAAAAACGGTGTTGAAGAAGGTGACATTGTTTTGTTATCTCCACCGACACAACCGGTTGAATTGGCAAGTAATTAGTTAATTACAATATAACTACCAGAAGAGGCTGTGCAAAAAGTATCCTTGCACGTCATTCTGAACTTGTTTCAGAATCTAAATTATTTAAAAACCAGACCCTGAAACAAGTTCAGGGTGACGTCTATAAATAAATTCTATACTTTTTGCACAGCCTCTTCTTTTAGCTAATTTTGGCAGATGCATACCGCAAAGCCTAATATTTATTTATTTAATCCTACCTGTGAGTATGCTGTAGCCAATGGCCATTATTCGTGGCAGCCCAATAAACTGCTGCAAAAAATGGAGTTGGATTTGGCTACCCTGCCACTTTTTTTTGCACAACCCGACGATAAAGTTATTGTAGAAAATATTCCCGGAGATGCATATCTTGAATCCTTAAAATCACTTGATATTTCTTCTCCCGGATTTATTCTGAAACAATCGATAACATCAGGGAATCCACCATCATTTCAAATCGACAAACTATGTCCCTGGGGATGGAGCCCGGCAGCGCATAAATTACTTGATCCACTCAAGCCCTCTTGTTCTGAAGAATTCAAAAAATCGCCTGTTTTTAACTGGAAACCTGAGTACAGAAATCTATATTCGAAAAAGTTTGCACTGGGAATTTTAAAAGAATTAAAAGCACAATTCCCGTATGAACATTTTATTGCAGATAATCTCATCACACAGGTTTGCACAACAAAAGATGAATATGAAATCCTGCTGAAGCAATGGGGCAAACTAATGGTAAAAGCTCCCTGGAGCAGTTCGGGGCGTGGATTGCAGCCCATTACCAAAACACCAATACACCCAAAAGTATGGGAAAAACTTCTGGGAATTGTGAAAGACCAAGGATATGCCATTGTTGAACCTTTCTTAAACAAACAGCTTGACCTTGCCATTCAGTTTAAAGCGGAGCAGGGAAAAATATCGTTTGTCGGAATAAGTAATTTCTCGGCCGATAAAAAGGGGCAGTACCTTGGAAATAATTTAAACGGGCTGCCCGAAAATACTTCTCCTGATGTAAAAGAATTCGCAGAATTTATGCTTCAAATTATTATTGAACCGCTGCAAAAGACAGTTGAGGCAAGCGACCTGACGAAAATGTATGAGGGATTTTTTGGTGTCGACACTTTAATATTCAGAAATGAATATGGTAACCTTAAAATTAATCCCTGCCTCGAAATAAATGTAAGGCAAAACATGGGATTACTTTCATTGCATCTCGAAAAACTAATCCATCAAGGGGAAAATGGAATTTTTCAGATCTATTATAACTCTGGCATTACATTTCTTCAGTTCAAAACCGAGATGGAAAAGAAATATCCTTTGGTTTTGTCTGATAACAAAATTAAATCAGGCTTTTTTGCTTTAACAGAAGCGAAACACGACACACAGTTTGGTGCGTATATTTTAGTTTAAGAACAGGTAGCAAAAGGATTTATTCTGATTTTTTTTAACTTTATACAGATCTTCAACAAATCTTATATTATGGAAAAAGCCGAATCGCAACCAATGCCGAAAAAAATTTCGAATAAAATTTACGAAACTGAATTAAATAAATTCCAGGTTGAACTGGTAAAACTGCAGGAGTGGATAAAACATAAACAATTAAAAGTAGTTGTAATTTTTGAAGGCCGCGATGCTGCCGGAAAAGGAGGTACCATTAAACGGATAATTCAGACTTTAAATCCGCGTATTTGCAGGGTTATTGCACTGGGAACTCCAACTGAACGCGAAAAAACACAGTGGTATTTTCAACGTTATGTCCCACATTTACCTGCTGCCGGCGAAATGGTTTTGTTCGACCGCAGCTGGTATAACCGTGCAGGGGTGGAAAAAGTTATGGGCTTTTGCACCAACGATGAGTATTGGGAGTTTTTACGCTCGTGTCCTAATTTTGAAAGGATGCTGATACGTTCCGGAATTATTCTTGTAAAATACTGGTTCTCGGTTAGCGAGGATGAACAGGAAAAAAGGTTCAGGTCGCGGATAAACGACCCGACAAAACGCTGGAAACTTAGCCCGATGGATGTAAAATCGATGGAACTGTTTACCGAGTACTCTAAGGCAAAAGACGAAATGTTTGCCTATACCGATACTAAAATCAGCCCCTGGTATATGGTTGATGCAGATAATAAAAAACGTGCGAGGCTAAACTGTATTCATCACCTGTTATCTATAATTCCTTACAAAGAACTGGAACAGGAGGAAATTGAGCTACCAGAGCGAAAGGAGGCAAAAGGTTATGTACGTCCGCCTCTGGAAGAGATGACTTACGTGCCTCAGGTGTACTAAAACAAATGCTAGTGAAAAAATTAGAAATAACTAGTTATCCCTTGTACGTGTCATATTGAACAACTGGGCTGCCTGATCTTCCAAAAAGCCTGAAAAGAGTTTTTTATTTCCGCTTTCTTCAACGTAACCACGTTGTGCCAGTTCGTAATAAGCATAGGTCCAGGTAATATTTTCAACTCCGTCGTTTCCTTTTACCTCTACTTCTTCTTTAACCGCATGGGTAGCCGATTGCTGCAATTTACTTCCTTTTTCCCCTTCAATTTGTTCTTTCATTGGCACACCGGCATCTTTTAATCCTTCGCATGTTGTTTCAAGGTCGGGCCATTCGGATACTTCCTGGTAATTTATAAATGCGGTAAAATGATTGACTGAATTTCCGTGAAGCAGAACCCAGGCTGCGTATTGTGAAACATCGTTTAGTTTCAGCACATCCTCTTTTTCTGGTATTTTCCATGGACGTCGAAAATACTGAACCAGATCGGTAACCAAAGCTTCACCCGCCATTTTAGGCAGTTCTCCTTCGCGGTTCAACAAACCCAATAGTTCAATGCTTCGGTCAGATAAAATATAAGGTGTGTCTTTTACCATTTTTTTAACGATATTTTGTGCCCATTCAGGCAATAATTCTACTTCAAGCTGGCTGACAAAAAACTTTGGGAACATTGGATCGGGATGTTCAAAGTGTGCAGCTTTCAATTTCTTTTTAGTGAAATCATATTTGGCTGCCGGATAATAGTCAAGACAAATAAGAATATGCTTTAATGCCCTTATACCAGCAGGTTGTTCTCCTGTATGTGTATTAAAAGTACGCAGGGCAATATGATCATTCACTACATTCCCTCCCTTTTTGTTTACTAACTCTACATATTTTCTGGCATAAGAAACCCTTTTAAGATAATCCTCCCATAGCCAGTTTAATAGTTGTTCTGTAATCTCTTTGGCTGAAACTTTCATTACTCCGCTTTTCTTATTTAAACATAAAAAAGGGCAATTGGGTTTCTAAAAAACAGATGTTTAAGAGTATTGTTTAATTCAGAATTTCTTTTTAAGGATACAAGATAGATTATAGTCTTTGGGGAATTTTTTCCATAAAATCCAGTACATCCTGTTTACTGAAATATTCTGTGCCCCCAATCCTGGTAGTATTTAAGGCACCGGCAGCATTTCCAAAATGTAAAGATTCGATAATTGATTTTCCGTTTAAATAATAATGTAAAAATCCGGCAGAAAAAGCCATTCCGGAGCCAATATCATCTTCGGCATTGATTAAATAACCCGGAACCGATAGAGTCTCTTCTTTTTTACTAATTGCCAATACTCCTTTGTATCCACGTGTAATAATTACAATATCGATGTTGAATTTATTTGAAAGCAGCATGCCAAAGTCTTCCAGACTATCCGTATCAATTGCTAACTCTTTAGCCAGAAATAAAATATCTGTCTCCTTAATCCTTACAATATTCGCATATTTCAATAATATTTTTACAACCTTTTTATTAAAGAATTGCTTAAACAATTTTAAATCGAAAAAGTGTAACGATTCGGGAGATTCTTTAATTAGTTCTTTAATGGTGTTTTTTGAAATTCCAAAGCGTTGAGGTAATAAACCAAAAAAAAGCAAATCGGCACCGCGGGCAAGTTTTAATGCTTCGGGCGAAAACTCGATATGGTCGAAGGCGACCACATCCTGTTCGAGTTCAAAAATAAGATCTCCATTCCTGTTGAAAGTAACGTTAACCGTCCCTGTCGGAAATTCGGAGTCTATCTGAATATTCTCGTCTGATATTCCCAGTTCATTCAGTCTTTTTATTATTTCTTTACCTGATTTATCGTCGCCAATACGCGATAATAAATGTCCCGTTTCTCCAAATGAATTACTCCTGAATATCAGATTGGTGGGTGTACCTCCCAGTACAACACTTCCTTCAGGAAGTACATCCCAGAGTACCTCTCCAACAGCAATAATTTTCTTTCCCATAGTTTTGATTCAGTGGGATAAAAATAACCAATAAAAGAAATGATTCAAATCTGAATTAATTTTTTGAATAATCAGGAGGTGAAAAACCAGTTGTACAGTTATAATTATTTCACAAATTCGGATACAAAATCATTTAAGATATCATCCAGGTTGGTTTTTCCCATCTCTTCCAAATCATAATAAACCCTTGTATTTGGTTTGTCGATATTAACAATCCGGGTTAAATCAATCGGGGTTCCAATTATTACCGAGTCGCAATTTGTATTTTTTATTGTTTTTTCGAGGTCGCTAATCTGTTCGCTGCCATATCCCATAGCGGGCAATAGTTTCCCAATATTGGGATACCGTTTAAAAGTGCGGCTTAATTTTCCGACTGTAAAAGGCCTGGGATCAACGATTTCCGATGCTCCAAATTTTTCAGCTGCAATAACTGCTGCTCCAATTTTCATTTCGCCATGTGTTAAAGTCGGACCGTCTTCGATGCATAAAACACGTTTGCCTTTTATTACCTCCGGGTTATCGACGCTGATAGCACTCTCCGCCGTTATAATTTTAGCCTGCGGATTCACTAATCCAATGTTTTCAGTTAACTGATCAATATTCTCCTGTTCGGCCGAATCGATTTTATTTATGATAACCACATCCGCTGTTCTTAAAACCACCTCGCCCGGATAATACGATAACTCTGAACCAACCCTGTGAGGGTCGGTAACGGCTATGGAAAGATCTGGTTTATAAAAAGAGAAATCGTTATTTCCGCCATCCCATAAAATAATATCGCAGCCTTCAGGATCGTTTTCTGCAGCCCTCAAAATTGCTTCGTAATCAACACCTGCATAAATAACATTTCCCCTGGCAATATGTGGTTCATATTCTTCCATCTCTTCAATTGTACATTCGTGTTTAGCCAAATCGTCGATGGTAGCAAATCGTTGAACCTTTTGTTTAACCAAATCGCCATATGGCATGGGGTGCCTTATTGCCACCACCTTAAATCCTTTATCCATTAAGGTTTTTACAATTTTCCGGCTGGTTTGGCTTTTACCTGCCCCTGTGCGTGTTGCACAAACTGAGATAACAGGCTTTGAAGAAGAAATCATTGTTTGCCTCGGGCCTAATAACATAAATTCTGCACCTGCCGAGTTAACAATGGCACTTACATTCATTACTTCCTGGTAAGTAATATCGCTGTACGAAAAAACACAGGTATCAATACAAAGCGTTTTAATTAAATCTGCCAGTTCCTCCTGCAGATAAACCGGTATTCCCTGTGGATAAAACACTCCCGCCAGTTCAGCAGGATAAGTCCGTCCATCGATTTCGGGTATCTGATTAGCAGTAAAAGCCACAACTTCATAATCGTTGTTGTTTCTGAAATAGATATTGAAATTGTGAAAATCGCGGCCGGCAGCTCCAATTATTATTACTCTTTTTCGTATCATAACTTAATTTTTTTTCGATAAAAAAGTAGTAAAATCCGCGGAGCAAAAACAGGATAAATCTCATTCGAAACGACATTAATGAGTAAACAAAACAAATCAGTTAAAAATACGTTTGTTAATACTAACAATGAACTATTTGGCACACTTATATTTATCTGGCGAATCGAAAAAAACAATGGTCGGTAATTTTATAGGCGATTATGTTAAAGGGAAACGGTTTGAAAAATACCCTGAAGAGATTTCGCAAGGCATTTTGTTACATCGAAAAATTGATACTTTCACTGACAAACACATTAAACATAAAGAAGCTAAATTTCTATTCCGCGACGATTTCGGATTATATTCAGGGATTGTTATTGATTTTTTTTACGACCATTTTCTGGCTAAAAACTGGAATCTGTTTTCCGACGAGTCATTACCTGCTTTTTCGAAAAAAGTACATGGAATATTAATTGCCAATTTCATGTATTTGCCAGGCCGGGTTCAGGGATTTTTGCCTTTTCTTATTAATAACAAACGGCTTGAATCGTATGCAACGGTTGACGGGATAATAAATTCCATGCGAATTATGAGTAACTACTCGTCGCTCCCGCCAAAGTCGCAGCCGGCAAAAATAATTCTTGAAAACAATTACGGCTACCTTGAAGAAAATTTCACAGTATTTATGGATGACATTATAAACTATGTTTCGGGCAACTATGACATAAAAATAAAAAAGCCCGGTTAAAACCGAGCCTGAGCTTATGCGAGAAGTTCTACATATGATTCTTCGTAAAAGAATTTCGATTCTCCAAAAGCAGGTTCCAGATCGTTAATCCAGATAGCATTGGGATTATACTTTGCAAAAAACGGTTTTCCTACCCAGCTTGGATCTCTTCCCTGTAAGAAGTTTAAAACAAATACTTTTTCACCTTTGATTTCTGAAACACCTGTAACCTGTACTTTCCCCGGGCTACAAGACATACTTGGCCCTTTAACTGTCCGGGCAATTCCGCTTACATGGTTATATGCATTACGGAATATTTGCCATGCCCTGTTTAGTGTAACCGCAAAATAATCCTGCGCACCTGTATCGCGGGCAATAAACATATAGTAAGGAATAATACCCTGTTTGACTTGTTCTTTCCAGTTTTCGGCCCAAATCTCCGACTTGTCGTTGATGTTACGTAGTATTGGCGATTGCGACCGTATTTGAACCCCGGCACCAATTAACCGTTTTACTGCTTTCTTAACCGCCTCAGTTTTAAGTTCGCCCGGATGATTAATATGCGCCATTAAGGCGATATTGATTCCTCGTTTTTTTACTTTCTCGAACAATCTTAACAAATCATCCGCATCGTCATCGGTGGTAAACCGGTATGGCCAGTATGTTAATGCTTTTGTACCGATTCTGATATTTCTCAGGTTCGGAATATCTGCATCCAGCAGTGCATTAAAATAGGTTTCGAATAACCTTGTCTTCATTACAGCAGGATCGCCACCGGTAAACAGAATATCGGTAATTTGCGGATTGGCTTTCAGGTATTCAACCATGGTGTCAGCCTCTTTCATGGCAAATTTAAAATCGTTCAATGCAAACTGCGGCCACCTGAAACAGAACGTACAGTATGCATGGCAGGTTTGCCCCTGCGTAGGAAAAAACAACATAATTTCGCGGTATTTATGTTGAATTCCGTTTAATCTTTTGCCATTAAATTCAGGCACATTACTTTCCTGCCCAGCCGGGTTTGGATTAAGCTTTAGCCTGATATTATTTACTTCCTGCTGGATTTCTTTTCTCGATGCATCGCTTTTAAGTAGCGTAGCCACTGTATTAAAACTTTCCTCATCAAGCATTTCCTTTTGCGGGAAATTTAATATAAAAAATGGATCTTTATGATAATTTTTCCAGTCAATTAATTCATCAACAACATAATTCGCAGTCTTAAAGGGTAACACTGTTCCCACCACTTCAATTGTAAATTTCTCTTCTTCTGAAAGAAACTCCATTTGTGGTATTTGCCTGAAATTATGAAGCGAATACGGTCTATATTCCATACTAATAGTTTTATAAATTATTAAGCTGAAATGTTTTTCTTTTGTCTCCCCTGACAAAATCCTTAATTCCCAAGTTGAAGGATTTTCAAAAATGCCGCACAAAGATACAAAAAAGAGGGCAGTAAAAAAAATGGCCAAAACATGCTAAAAGTCAGGAAATACGGCTATCACCAAAGTTTTCTAACCTACTAGCATCGAGCCTTATGAATATAAATAACAATATAGTAAATGACCAAAGCGATGATCCACCATAACTAAAGAATGGTAACGGAATGCCAATAACCGGCATTACTCCAATTGTCATTCCTATGTTTACGGCAAAATGAAAAAAGAGAATTACGGCCACAGCATAACCGTATATTCGCGAATATACTGAACGTTGCCTTTCGGCCAGCCACACTAACCTCATAAATAAAACAAGAAACAAAATAATTACTGTAAAAGTTCCGGCAAAACCCCACTCCTCGCCTACAGTACAAAAAATAAAATCGGTACTTTGTTCAGGAACAAAATTAAATTTTGTCTGAGTTCCTTTCAGGTAGCCTTTACCCCAAACTCCTCCTGATCCAATGGCTATTTTACTCTGATTAACGTGATATCCTGCTCCGTGAGGATTTGACTCAATTCCAAGTAGTTCATTTATTCTTACCTGGTGGTGAGGTTCAAGCAGGTTATCGAAGGCATAATCGACCGAAATTGTAAACAATGACGCGCCAATAAACACCAGTGTAATAATTATATAATTTTTAAACTTATGACGAATGCTGTAACCTAATACTATTATTGCTCCCAGTATCGATCCTGCCATAATTAAACTGGCAAGTTGATATCCTTTATTAAGAACAGCATTCAGCAAAATAACCAGGGACAAACTCGTAGCATACAATAAAGTTGCCCTGATAAACTGGTTTAATTTAGGATTTAAAATCAGGTAAAGAAACAGGGCCACACCCAATAATACCAGAGCCAGGGTCAGGTTAGTAAGAATTAAAGCCAGAACAAACAATACGGCAATCAAAGTTCCAAAAAACAGAATAATGCCCGACATTCCCTCCCTGAACAGCACCAGAACAAAAGAAAAATAGACCAGTGCTGAACCGGTATCGTTTTGTAATAAAATAAATGCTGCAGGGATAAAAATTATAGCAGCCATTGTAAATACCGATTTTAACTTCTTAAGCGTAAAACCATACGAACTCATATATCTGGCCAGAGCAAGGCCGGTAGCAAACTTGGCAAATTCCGATGGCTGTATGGCAAAACTACCAAACGAAAACCACGATTTTGCCCCGTTTATTTCCTTTCCGACTAACAATACCAAAATGAGCAGAAATACCATCAGGGCATAAAAAAAGTAGGAAAAGAAAACATAAAAATTTGTTTCAATAAGCAATATGAGAATAGCAATTAACACCGCTGCACCAATCCATATTAACTGTTTACCATATCGTTGAGACGTGTCGAAGATACTCTGATGTTCAATATCGTAAACTGCGGCATAAATATTAAGCCATCCCATAAAAACCAACACCAGATACATCAGTACGGTAATCCAATCGATATTTGCCCATGTATTACTTCGCTTTGTCATGCTACTTTGGTTGGTTTGGATTTAACAAATTTGCTTCGAGCATTCTTTTTTCTATCCATCCCCTACCAGAAGAAATTTTTCCGTTCAGATATTTTTCAATCAACAAACTCGCAATTGGAGCCGCATATCTCGAACCAGAAACCCCATTTTCGACATAAACCGAAACAACAATTTCGGGATCTTCCTTCGGGGCAAAGGCGATAAATACCGAATGATCTGAACCATGTGGATTTTCAACTGTACCGGTTTTTCCGCATGCTGCAATATCAGGGATTCTTGTCCATCCTGCTGTACCTCCAGGCAGCATAACCATTTCCATTCCTTCTATTATTGGTTCATATTTCTCTTCCGATATTCTTGCTTCTTTTTTCGTTATATATTTTTCATCAATTATACTTTTCTCAAAATCTTTAATAATATGAGGAGTATAATAATACCCCCGGTTAGCTATAATGGCTGCATAATTAGCTAATTGTAAAGGAGTAACCCCAATCTCCCCCTGACCAATTGCCAACGAACGAACAGTTAAAGAATTCCAGTGACCACTGCCATAAATATTATTATAATAAGACTCATCAGGCAGGCTACCTGCCCTTTCAACACCCAAATCTGTACCCAGCCTTTTCCCAAGTCCGAATGCTGAAACATAATCGCGCCATGCATTATAACTTTCTGCAGTGGTTTCGTATTTATTTAACACGGCCCTGAATGTGTGCCACAAATAAGAATTGCACGATTCTCTTATTGCTTCAATTGGCCCTAAAGGAGTTACATGATCGTGAGTACACCTTATTGGCCGTGAGCCCTGTCCTGAACACGAAAACTTCGTATTCAATGAAATTACCTGCTCCTGTAATCCAATTAAAACATTTATCATTTTAAAAGTCGAACCGGGTGGATACTCAGCCAACAAGGCCCTGTTAAACAATGGTTTTAAGGTGTCATTCAATAATACGGAATAATTTTTTCCCCTTATTCTCCCAACCAATAAACTTGGATTATAGGTTGGTGCACTTAAAAAAGTAAGAACTTCGCCCGTTGAGGGTTCTATGGCTACCACACCACCTTTTTTATTCTGAAACAATTTTTCGGCATAAAGCTGCAAATCCAAATCGACTGTTGAGATAATATTTTCACCAATCTGGGCAGGCACATCTTCCCTTCCGTCTCTGTAGCTTCCCTGTATCCGGTTATGTACATCTACCAGGTTCTTTTTTATCCCTTTTACACCACGGAGTTGATTTTCATATATTTTTTCAATACCACTGACTCCGATATAATCGCCCGGCTTATAGTAATTATCTTTGTTAATATCGGCCGTTGTTACTTCGCCAACATAGCCCAAAGCGTGCGCTGCCACCGGATGGATATATTCCCTTAGTGTTCTCGATTGTGCATGAAATCCTTTAAATTTATATAGCTGTTCCTGCAATACAGCATAAGTTTCGGGTGAAATTTGTTTTATCAGAATAGATGGTTTATACCGCGAATACTTTTTTGCACTCTGAATACCGGTTTCCAGCTCTTCTTTCGAAATTTTTAACAACTGGCAAAACAGGGTTGTATCGAAACGGTCAACTTCGCGGGGTGTAATCAATAAATCGTAGGCTGGTTTGTTATATACCAACAGCTCACCATTGCGGTCGTAAATTAAACCCCGGGCAGGGTATTGTACAACCTCACGCAATACATTATTTGTGGCATATTGTTTATAGGTAGCATCGAGTACCTGCAACCTGAAAAGCCTGATAAGAAAAACCAGGCTAACCAGCACAAAAATCCCGATTACAATATAACTCCGTTTCGAATTTGAATCCACCAATAAATATTATTTCCTGAAAATTATAAACTGGCTCAAAACTATAATAAAAATTGAAAATAATGAACTTAAAAATGCCCGAAAAAGTGTCCCGAAAAAGTTACTGAATGTGAATACTTCAACATAAAAAAGTGCAAAATGATGAATAAACACCATAATTGATGTATACTTGAGAAACCATGAAAATTTATTTTGCGCCAGGCCGGGGTAATTACTCTGGTCTTCTTCACGGCTGGTTATTAAACCAATTACCGGGGCCCGCATGTAACCAATAATTACGGTCGCAAATGCATGAATTCCTAAACTGTTCGAAAAAATATCAATAGAGAGGCCTGTAATGAAAGCAAGTAACAGGACAATATAACGAGGCGAATTAAGAGGAAGTAACAATATAAAAAGTACATAAATATACGGATTTATGTACCCGCTGAATTGTACCTGGTTTAAGACCAAAACCTGGGTTAAAACCAGAACAATAAACATTATTATGTACCTAATTATTATCATCCCCAAATTCGGTAGTTTGTTTTAACTCATTCAGTTCTTCCGAGTGAATATTATCAATTACTTTAACATAGGCAACCGATTTAAAATCAGTTGATAGCAACACCTTGATGTTGTAATAATTTTCTCCTTGTGGTTGCGTAAAAGATTCTACAGTACCTACATTGAATCCCTCAGGAAAAACCGAAGAGTATCCACTGGTTACTAAGGTATCTCCAACCGATAACTCAACATGAAACGGAATCTCGAGAAAATCAGCTACACGGTAATCCTTACCATCCCACACTAACGACCCGTAAAAGCCGCTCTTTTTTAATTTTGCCGAAATACTCCAGCGCAGATTAAGCACCGACAATCCCATAGAATACGATTCAGAAACGCTGGTAACAACACCAACAATGCTGTTTCCTGAAATTACTCCCTGGTCTGGTTTTATTCCATGTTTTTTCCCACGGTTTAAGGTAATGTAATTATGCTGCTTGTTTACCGAGTTATTTATTACCCTGGCTGAAGTGTATTGAAACGAAGTGTCGGCAAATCCGGTTAATGTGTCTGATTGAACTCCGCGGGAACTATAATACCCAAGCGAATTTCTCAATTCTGCATTTTCTTTTGAAAGTTCGGCATTAATTTTTCCCAGCCTGAAATACTGAATTACAGAGCTGAATGAATTATAAACAGAACCTGTTAAATGGTTTGCAGAATTTAAGTATCTGGCTTTCTGAAAATCATTATAATTAAATACAAACACTAAGGAAATAACTTCTAATAAAATGAATAGAAGAAATGCATAATTCCTTATTAATAAACGGAGTAAACTTCGCATTTACATAATAAATGATAACTGATTAACGGATAAGGAATGAGAAATTATCTACATTTTTCAACGCAATACCAGCTCCTCGGACAACTGCCCTTAACGGGTCTTCTGCGATATGGAACGGAATTCCTATTTTATCGGTCAACCTTTTGTCGAGTCCTTTTAGCAAAGCTCCACCACCAGCCAGCCAGATACCTTTTACAACAATATCAGCATATAATTCAGGCGGAGTTTGTTCCAGAGCACTAAGCACTGCTGTTTCAATTTTTGAGATTGATTTCTCAAGGCAATGGGCAATCTCCTGATATGATACCGGCACTTCAATTGGCAGGGCTGTCATTTGATTTGGCCCCTGAACGACATAATCCTGTGGAGGCTCTTTTAACTGCGACAATGCTGAGCCGACATGAATCTTAATCTCTTCGGCCGTGCGTTCACCAATTTTAATATTATGCTGGTGCCTCATGTATTCCATGATGTCAGCCGTTAAATCGTCTCCTGCAATCCTGATTGATTTATTGGTCACAATTCCACCTAACGAGATTACTGCAATTTCTGTAGTACCACCACCTATATCCACTATCATATTCCCTTCAGGTGCTTCCACATCCAGCCCAATACCGATAGCAGCCGCCAAAGGTTCGTATATCATATAAACATCACGTCCTCCGGCATGTTCCGATGAGTCGCGTACTGCACGAATCTCAACTTCGGTACTTCCCGAAGGAATTGCGATAACCATTTTTAATGCCGGTGAGAACATTTTGGGTTTCTGATTAATCATTTTTATCAAACCCCTAATCATCTGTTCCGCAGCATTAAAATCGGCAATTACACCATCGCGTAATGGCCTTATTGTTTTAAGGTTTGCGTGCGTTTTCCCCTGCATTTGCCTTGCTTTTTCGCCAATTGCCACCGGTTTCTCCGTTTTCAGGTCAATGGCAATAATCGAAGGCTCATCAACCACAATTTTATCGTTGTGGATAATAATGGTATTGGCTGTACCAAGGTCAATTGCAATCTCTTGTGTTAAAAATGAAAATAATCCCATTAAATTTACTGTTTATCTGTATTTATTTTTTTTAATGTCTAAAATGTCTTCTTCCTGTAAATGCCATGGCAATACCAAATTCATTACAGGCTTCAATAACTTCTTTGTCGCGAATGCTGCCACCCGGTTCAATTATATATTTTACGCCATACTCATTTGCAGCTTCAATACTATCTCTGAATGGGAAAAATGCATCTGAAATTAAAATAGAATTTTCAATATCCAAACCATCTTTCATTTTAAAACGAGGCATGGTAAGCTGTCGCAGGCTGTCTAAACGGTTAGGCTGTCCCATTCCTGCACCTGTTAACCAGAACGAACCATTTTTATTTTCGGTAACAGCTGCAATGGCATTACTTTTCAGGTGCTTGCAGGCAATAATACCAAATTTTGCCAAATTTACCTTCGAAGGTTCAAATTCTTTTTCGGTTACCGGGTTAAATTGTTGGTCAAGACCTTCATCTTCATCCTGTACCAGCATTCCACCACTTATCGATCGGTATAATTTTTCGCCTGTAATCTCTTCTCTTATTGGAGTAACGAGTACCCTGAGGTTTTTCTTTTTACCCAACACTTCAAGAGCCTCGTCGGTATATGAAGGGGCTATTAAAATCTCTACAAATTTTTTTCCGAACCACTCTGCAACTTCTTTTGTAACGGTATCAGTAAAACAAATTATACTTCCGAAAGCACTAATTGGGTCGCCTGCCCATGCCAGCTCCAGCGACTCTAAAATATTGCCTGTCACAGCCAAACCACAAGGATTCAGGTGCTTAATTACCGAAACAGCAACTTTGTTTTCGAGGTGTGTAACTGAATGGTAGGCATCGCTTACCGATTTCCATGCAGCGTCGGCATCGAGCATATTATTGTACGAAAGCGCCTTGCCCTGTAATACTTTTGCATCGGCCAATGAAACTTCGGCGGGAGAATTTTTAAATTTATAAAATGTGGCTTTCTGATGCGGATTTTCGCCATAACGAAGTACGTGCCCGTCATTCAGGCTTATTCTTTCAGTTGCCTCTTCTTTACTTTCGTTAAAATAACCGAAAATTGCAGCATCGTAGTGCGACGAAATGCCAAATGCTTTTGCGGCAAACCATTTGCGATCGTCACATGAGAATTCACCGTTTTTCTCGTTTAATAACGTTAACAGCGGTTCGTATTCGTTTTGCGAAGGGACAATAACAACATCTTTAAAATTCTTGGCTGCTGCCCTGATTAATGAAATTCCACCAATATCAATTTTTTCAATAATATCCTGTTCGCCGGCACCAGAGGCAACGGTATCTTCAAACGGATAAAGGTCGACAATTACCAGATCAATTTCGGGAATATCGTACTGAGTTAACTGACTGACATCTCCCTGGTTATCGCGCCGCGACAAAATTCCGCCAAACACTTTTGGATGCAGAGTTTTTACACGCCCGCCCAAAATCGAAGGATATCCGGTTAAACTCTCAACCGATGTTACTTCAACACCAAGCGATTCGATAAAACTTTTTGTGCCACCGGTACTTAAAATCTTAACATCCAATTCGTTCAGTTTATGAATTATCTTATCCAGGTTTTCTTTGTGAAAGACTGAAACCAAAGCAGTCTTAATTTTTTTATTATCAGCCATTTATTCGGTTTTTCAGATTCGCATGCAAAGATAAAAAAAACAGTTTATATACTGTTAAAAACACAAGGTTAAAAAAATTATTATTACAATTTATACTTTATAAAAAACTCTTGTAATCATTTCAAAAACTGAACACTAATATTAGGTGATAAAAGATTAATGTTGAATGTTTGACGATTAAGAGAATGTTTTGAATATATTATTTTATTTTAGCTAAAGTTTATGTTACTTCTGCGATTAATATATGAGAGTCTTTCGTTTGCCTTTAATTCTTTAAAAGCAAACAAGCTTCGTACTTTCCTTTCGTTACTTGGAATTACCATTGGAATATTTGCAATTATTTCGGTTTTTACGGTAATCGATTCGCTTGAAAGTTTTATTCGCTCCAGTTTAAATTCGCTGGGGAGCAACATGGTGTATGTCCAAAAGTGGCCATGGGCACCACCTGAAGGTGAAACCGAATATCCGTGGTGGCGATACCTTAACCGGCCTGTACCTGAATTAGAAGAAACAGATGAAGTATTACGGAGGGGAAACACCATCGATAATGCGGCATTTCTGTTCGGATTCAGCAGAACAGTACAATATGGCAGCAGTAAAGTAGATAATGCAACCGTACTTGCCACATCGCACGGATTACTCGATGTCTGGAGTTTAAAACTTACCAGCGGAAGGTATTTTACTGAATCGGAAATGAGAACCGGAGCACCGGTAACTATTCTGGGTTACGAGATTGCTGATAAACTTTTTGAAGGGATGTCTCCTGTGGGCAGAACCATAAAAATACAGGGACATAAGTTTCAGATTATTGGGGTGTACGAGCAAATGGGACAGGATGCGTTTGGGACAAGTATGGATAAAAATATCCACATAAGTACCATTAAAGCAATGTATATGGTCGATGTTAGAAACAGGGACAGGGGACAAACAATATGTATAAAGGCGAAGGATGGTGTCGACGATGATAAATTTGTGGCGGAACTTGAAGGTATTATGAGAACGATAAGGCGATTAAAGCCGATGGAAGAAAACGACTTTGCGTTAAATAAGGTAAGCATAATCTCTGGTCAGTTCGACCAGTTTTTTGCAGTGTTTAATATGGCAGGTGCCATTATCGGTGGTTTTTCAATTTTAGTCGGAGGTTTCGGAATTGCCAACATTATGTTCGTTTCGGTAAAAGAGCGCACAAAAGTTATCGGCATTCAAAAATCCATTGGTGCCAAGCGGTATTTTATCCTTCTGCAGTTTATTTTCGAGGCTATTGTTCTTTCAGTAATCGGGGGAATTGTAGGCCTTATTTTAATTTATATAGGAACTTTAATTGTGAATTATATATCAGACTTTACAATTGTGTTAACTGTAGGGAACATTATAAACGGCCTTTTAATTTCGAGTGTAATCGGGTTTGTTGCCGGGTTTATGCCTGCACGGGCTGCAGCTAAACTCGACCCTGTTTTAGCCATAAATTCAGTCTAAACAAAATCGAAAAATATCCCACCAATCATCAGGTAAATAAGCAATCCAAGTATATCATTCATGGTTGTAATAAACGGGCCTGTCGCCAGTGCCGGATCAATTTTAAACCGGTTTAACACCAATGGAATTACCGTTCCGAACAACGATGCAAAGAGTATGACAATAAACAACGATATGGAAACAGAATAGGTAAGATTCATGTTCCCCGAAGTGAAATAATTATAAAGAAAAATAAGGAAGGCAAAAATTGAAGCAGTTAACAATGCAACCGAGACTTCCTTAAATATTTTTCTTGTTGGTGTTTCAATATCTTTTACACCGCTGGCAATGCTCTGTACCACAATCGACGACGACTGCACCCCCACGTTACCCGCCATTGCTGCAATTAGTGGAATAAAAAATGCCAGTTCGGTAATTTTTGATAATGACTGTTCGTGGGAGCTAAGAACCACAGCACCCAAAATACCTCCCAAAAGACCAATTAGCAACCACGGGAAACGCGCACGTAAAATCTCCCACACCTTGTCGCCGGGTTCCACATCGCCGGTAATACCCGAAATCATCTGGTAGTCTTTTTCTGCCTCTTCACGAACAAAATCGATAACATCGTCGAATGTAATGCGGCCTTTTAACCTTCCGATATCATCGACAACCGGAATGGCAACAAGGTCGTATTTATCCATAATTTCTGCCACCTCTTCTTGCCGGGTGTCAGTGGTCACCATTTTTACATCGGCTTTATAAATGTTTGAAATTTTAGTATTGGTATGGTTTAGAATTAGTTTTTTTAACGAAAGAATACCTTTTAGTTTTTCTGTATCATCAATTACATAAATGTAATAAATCTCGTCCACCTCTTCGGCTTGTTTGCTAATCTCCTTTAAACAGGTTGCCACGGTCCAGTTTTCGTTTACCGCTACCATCTCTTTTGCCATTACACCCCCTGCCGAATCTTCGTTATACTCCAACAAATCGACAATATCCCCGGCCTGTTCAATGTCTTCAATCTCTTTTAAAACCTCTTTCTGAACCTCTTCATCCAAATCGGCTACAACATCGGCAGCATCGTCCGAGTCCATGTGTTCGATAAACTTACTGGCAATAATTTCGGGCGGTAATGCTTTCAGGAAACGTTTCCTGTCGTCCTCGTCAATCTCAACCAAAACATCGGAAGCTTTATCGTCATCGAGAAGCAAATAAATAAACTTGGCCTCGTGAATATTAAGGTCGTCCATTATTTCTGCAATGTCAGCCGGATGGAGCTCCTCCATTATAGAAGCAACTTCCTCTTTTTTCTTGGAATCTACCAAATCACGCAGCAGATCAATGTTCTCTTTTATAATTTCAAAGCTCATAACCTATTCTTTTTCGAGGTTTTCGATTGCACAAGTTAAACGAATAAAATCTTCCACCGATAATTGTTCCGGCCTTTTTTCAGCAAATTCTCCCGGAAGGTTCAAACAAATATCTTTTAGCGAATTTCGCAGCATCTTTCGGCGTAAGTTAAATGCCTTTTTTACAACTCTCACAAACAGTGCTTCATTACAGGGTAATTCTGCGACACCATTTCTCTTTAACCTGATAACTGCCGATTTTACCTTTGGCGGCGGATTAAACACACTTTCAGTTACAGTAAAAAGATATTCGATATCGAAATAGGTTTGAAGCAAAACACTTAAAATCCCGTACGATTTGTTTCCGTGCCTGGAGGCAATACGTTCGGCAACTTCTTTTTGAATCATTCCAACTACTTCGGGCACCCGTTTGCGTAATTCAAGCACTTTAAAGAAAATCTGTGAAGAAATATTGTACGGAAAATTTCCGATAATGCTAAAGTTGTTTTCGAATTTGGTTGCAATGTCCGATTTCAGGAAATCTTCCTGCCAGATATATTTTAGTTCAGAAAAATTGTGTTTTAAATATTCGACTGATTCGCCATCAATTTCAACTACGTGAACATTTAATTCGGGGCGTTCGAGCAGGTATTGAGTCAGTACTCCCATTCCGGGGCCAATTTCCAGTACATCCGGAACTTGTGTCCCAAGGCTGTCAACAATTTTTCGGGCAATATTCTGATCGGTTAAAAAGTGCTGACCTAATTTTTTTTTGGGCCTTACTATACTCATTACAATCTGTCTCGTCCATCTCTGCTTCTTACTTAATCTCCTTTTTACTCGAATTAATCAAACAAATTTATATTTTTGCCTTCTAAGAAAAGCTTTACCTAACGGTATTTTGCGTCCCGAAAATAGTAAAATTTAAGGAAATAATACTACGCAAACCGAAAGCGCTAAAATTCTGTATTTTGAAAAAACTTGCAGTTAAAACTCTTAAGTTCCTGGCATTCTTCGCATTGGGTGCCTTTATTTTTTGGCTCATTTATAAAGATCAGGATATTGAACGAATAAAATCGGTATTAAAAAACGATGTAAATTATTTGTGGGTTGTTGTTTCATTGTTAATTGGGCTGATAAGTCACATTAGCCGCACCTTGCGGTGGGGCTTAATGATAGAACCCGTTGGACACAAACCACGATTTATTAATACCTTTTTAGCTGTTATGGTGGGTTATTTAATGAACATGGCCTTCCCGCGAATGGGCGAAATATCGAGATGTGGAGTTTTATCCCGTTACGAAAAAATTTCTTTTACAAAATTATTTGGAACTGTTGTGGCCGAAAGGTTGGTCGATATGATTTCTCTTCTGATATTGCTGGGAGTTGTAATCTTTTCGCAATTTGGGAAAATGCTTCAATTTCTGCAACGAAATCCTGAAATAAAAGAAAAACTTAATTCTGTTCTCACCTCTCCATATTTACTAATTGGTATTATTATTCTCATTGTGCTTTTTATTATTTTCAGAAAAACACTTCAGCATACAGTTGCTTACAAAAAAATACTTGGAATAGTCCGGAATTTTAAAGAAGGATTTATTTCAATCCGTTCGATAAAACGAAAAGGCTGGTTTTACTTTCATTCTGCCTTTATTTGGGTATTGTACTATTTTATGTTGTACACTATATTCTTTTCGTTCGAATTTACGAGCGATTTAAATCCGATCGCCGGATTAACAACTTTTGTACTGGCTAGTTTCGGAATGGTAGCACCGGTACAGGGAGGAATAGGGGCATGGCATTTTATGGCCAAAGAGGCTCTGTCGTTGTATGGGGTCCCAAACGAAAATGGAATTATTTTTGCTTTTGTGGCCCACTCTTCAATGACTGTAATGATTATTGTAATTGGGATAATTTCTCTGCTTATTCTTCCGTTTATTAACCGAAGAAAGAATATAACAGGGGAAGATCAGGAAGAAAGCACAACAAATTAGTTGTTTATTATTCTTGGTATAATTAGTAAAGCACCAAATAACAATAACCAAATTACAAATAATGACCAAAACACAAATACCAAATGTTCAAACCCATTCGTTCTAAATTTTTTGGAGTTTATAACATTTGAACATTGAAATTTATTTGATATTTGTAATTTGATATTTGGGATTTATTTTAAATGAACACCGAACTTTTTATATCGCGACGATTATTTTTCGATAAAACAAACAAAAAACTTTTATCGCAACGGATTATTCGTATTGCCCTGGCTGGAATTGCACTTGGCCTGGCGGTAATGATTATTTCGGTGGCCGTGGTTACCGGCTTTAAAAAAGAGATTCGCAACAAGGTAATTGGGTTTGGTTCGCACATTCAGGTAATTAATTACGATTCGAACAACTCGTACGAAACACAGCCCGTTTCATCTAATCAGCCATTCCTTAAAACCATTGAAACCATACCAGGGATTACTGGAATACAAATTTTCACCACCAAACCCGGAATGATTAAAACCGATGAGTACATTCAGGGAATTGTGTTTAAAGGGGTCGCTACCGATTATAACTGGGATTTTTTCCGGCAGAACCTGGTTGAAGGTCGTTTGCCCGAAATAAACGACTCGGTAAGGATAAACGAAATAATCCTTTCGGAGCAAGTCTCGAGGCTTTTAAAACTAAAGCTGAACGACTTGGCTATTTTCTATTTTATTACCGAAAACGATAAATTCCCGCGCATGCTTCAGCTAAAGGTTTGCGGTATTTACCGAACCGGATTCGACGAGTTTGACAATCTTTTTGTTGTTGGAGACATTAAACAAATTCAGCGGTTAAACAACTGGCAGACAACCCAGGTTACAGGATTCGAAGTATTGATTTCTGATTTTAACCAAATTGAAGATATAGAGCAGCAAATAAGAAATACGGTAATTCATTTCCGCGAAGAGAATACAGATATTTTACGCACCGAAAGCATTACCCGGCAATACCCGCAAATATTCGACTGGCTCTCAATACTCGACATGAACGTGTGGATAATACTGGCTTTAATGGTGCTGGTTGCAGGCTTTAACATGATTTCGGGGCTGCTGGTGCTGATACTCGAACGCAGCACCATGATTGGTGTACTAAAAGCCATGGGCAGCCCCAACTGGAGCATCAGGAAAGTGTTTATTTACCTGTCGGTGTTTTTAACCGGGCGCGGCATGTTCTGGGGGAATGTTATTGGAATCCTGGTTATTGTAATCCAAAAAACGTTTCATGTTATTAAACTCGATCCAACCTCGTATTATGTCGATTTTGCGCCCATGAATTTTTCGGTTATCCACCTGTTGCTGATTAATATTGGCACCATTGCCATAACCTCGGTTATCCTTATCATCCCCAGCTATTTTATCAGCAAAATTTCGCCCGATAAGGTGATAAGGTTTGATTAGCGTGAAAGAAATAAATCCTTAAAAGCTGGCGCGATTTCAAAATTCCGTGAAGGATAAGTACTATTACAAAATACTTTCCACTATCTCTACCTTTTTCTTAATTTTACTGCATGATATTCAGTGCCGAAATAATAAAAAAAGCATTATCGGGAAAGCTTCCGGGGGCAGCGTCGCACAAAAAGATGTTGCCACCGGGCAGAAAAAGAACATTTCAACCTGAAGATGTAAAAACAGTTAAACACAGCAGTGTTTTGCTACTTCTGTTCCCCGATGGCAATGAATTGTATGTGTGCCTTATTAAACGCCCGGCACATATGAAACACCATGCCGGACAAATTGCACTGCCTGGTGGAAGAATTGAAGCTGGCGAAACTGCAACTGAAACAGCCCTAAGAGAGACATACGAAGAGATAGGAATTCAATCAGAATCGATAGAGATATTAGGCTCACTTTCCGAATTTTATGTGGAAGTAAGCCGGTTTCAAATACAACCATTTGTAGGATGGCTGGATAAAAAACCCGAATTCAGAACAAATCAGGCTGAAGTTGAGAAAATAATCCTTTTCCCGATAGACCTTTTTAAAGAACCATTTTGTCGGAAAGATTTATTAACCCTCTCCGGGAGGTTGAATGTTCCATGCATTCAGTTTGAAGGTGAAATAATCTGGGGTGCAACGGCAATGATTTTAGCCGAGTTCACTGATGTCCTGAATGGAATATTTCATTAACTCTAATCGTAAAATGCCCACGAAAGTCCAAACCTGAAAGTAGCCTGGTTCATCGGGTAATTTGGTGTAGTTATGTACTCACCATCAAGGAATTTTGTTCCAATATTCACCAGTTTAAAAAATGCCCGGGTACGTTTTAATCTCAAGCTGGCATAAACATCGATATACGGGTAGTTGCCATACATTTTTTCATTCTGCAGGTAAAACAAACCAGTTGAAGGGGCATAGGCATCGGCATAATATTTTGTGTTGTAACGGGTGTCGAAACCAAGCTGTGCCAGCAACACTTTAGAAACAGTAAACTGAAAATATCCTGAAATAAATGCTGAGAACTCGGGCAAATGGATATATTCCTCATTCGAGGCTTTCTGCCATAACAGCCGCGTTCTGAGGTGCAGGTTCCGGTAATTAAAATCTTTATCGAAATATGCCGATAAAACCAGCAACTCTTCGCCTGCTTGTGCCGGAATACCAAGTATGTCGTTATATATGTAATTATTGATTATGGCGTAATTGGCCCCCACTGAAAATTTTCGTTTTGGCAGATTAATTTCCCCGCCGGCAACCATCCGCTGCTCCATACTGAAATCGTTATCCCACCTGTAATGGTTCGAGTAAAACAACTCCTGGAAATGATCGGCTTTTATATTACTAATATTACCGGTGAAAGTGACTGATGCAAGCGAATCGCCTAAAAATTTAAACGGTTTCGAAATAATTCCATTCAATTCTGTCTGGCCAATGTTTCTGCCTACCAGATAAAATTTACCATCGAAATTCCAGGTCCAGAATTTACCGGTTTCCCTGAAAATACCGCCTCCCACATAAATGTTCGAATACTTAATTTCTTCCCTGAATTTATCAGAAGAAGCCATACCCGGCATCGATGAGTTTGTAAACTCGTGCCCGATAAATGCGCGCTTGCCAAAACTGAACTTCCGGTTGGCATTCTCGTATTGTTTTAACTGCACAACATTGGTTAGCCTGTTAAACCTGATGGAGTCATTTATATAATCATGCCCGTAATAGGTATTGGTAAAAAAGTTGTTTGTGGTATCCTCTTCGTCAATAAACTCCTGTTTGTGCCTTTCGTAATTAAAAGAATAGATAATACTTACAAACGGATTAAAAACAGAACTTTCCGATTCATCAACAGGTTCTTCAAATTTACCTAACCGGTACTCGGCATTGGTAAAAAAATAGGTGCTGCTAAAAACCGAACGACTTTGGTTCATGTTTACATCCCAGTATTCCGGATTTTTATTGTCCAGGAGTAAACTGTCGTGTACCAATCCTCCATTCTCCATATTTTTTACCGAGTTTGAGATAAATCCTGAATGAATAGCAAAGTTATCTTTATCGTAACTTGTATAAAGTGTTGCCGAATTATTTTTAGCTTCCTGGGCCGTATATTGTCCGGCCGATTTTGCCAAATCGATACGGAAAGTAAAATTCAGCCAGGGATTCACATTTTGGGAATGAATTACATTAAAGCGTGTTTCGTTATTTTTTGATTTATGTTCGCTTTGCGAAAAATCCATTCGTGAGTAAGGAGTAGTTGTATTAAAATATTTAAGTTCTTCCGGAGTTAATATATAAGCTTCCCTCGATCCGGCAAAGAAAAAGGGTGTTTTTTGATTTCTTTTAAAAAAGTCATTATTAATTCCCGGCGTTCCGTAATTTCCTACAAAAGTTGCGGTAAGGGCATCTTTAAAAACCGGATGATAGATATGAAAATAGTCCTGCAATGTATCGAGTATGGTTGAATCCTTAAAACTGCCCCATCCGTTTAAATGCCACTGTTTTATTTTGGGTGAAATTTCTTTTACTTCAGTATCAGATTCCTCCATTTTCTGCAAATCAAAATCCTCTTTTGTTTGGGAGACAGCAGTCACCGGAATCAAAAGTGCAAAAAGAAATATTATAATAACAATCGTAGTTCTAAGCATGCATTGATTGATTTACTCCACAAAACTAAAAAAAGGATTGAAGTTGAGGATAAAACCGGTTCAGATTTCACTTAAATTAACAACAAAAAAAGCCTGTGCTCAATTGAGCACAGGCTTTGTTAAAATTGGCAGCGACCTACTCTCCCACTGTTACGCAGTACCATCGGCGCTGGCGGGCTTAACTTCTCTGTTCGGAATGGGAAGAGGTGGTGCCCCGTCGCTATAGCTACCTAAAATCTTTCGTTCGATTAGCTACTATGGCCGCTCAAACTTCATGGCTTACTTTCTTAACTCTTTGCAAGAAAATACCAATAAAATACCTTATGGCAGTTGGGAAGAGTACAAATCATCAATACAAGGACTTCTTTTTGTAGAAAGTTTTCGGGCAATTAGTACTGCTCGGCTACGGCCATTACTGACCTTACACCTGCAGCCTATCAACGTAATAGTCTCTTACGGCCCTTAAAAGAGATCTCATCTTGAGGTGAGCTTCGCGCTTAGATGCTTTCAGCGCTTATCTCATCCCGACATAGCTACCCTGCAATGCAGCTGGCGCCACAACAGGTACACTAGAGGTCAGTCCAACTCGGTCCTCTCGTACTAGAGTCAGGGCCTCTCAAATCTCCTACGCCCACAACAGATAGGGACCGAACTGTCTCACGACGTTCTGAACCCAGCTCGCGTGCCACTTTAATGGGCGAACAGCCCAACCCTTGGGACCT